>JAQVGG010000012.1 GCA_028696815.1 Candidatus Altimarinota bacterium | reverse complement strand
ATAAGTATTTATGATTTTATATCTCTTTGATTTTGGAAGATAAAAGAAATCTTATGAAAAAATGGTACAGATTTACGGTTTGAACTTTGCTGAGTAAATGCTTTTTCTATAAGTAAGTCTCACCAGATAAAATCTATTTCTAGATCTAGGAGTTTTAATAAGACTCTGACTTCTGAGTTTGGATTTTTAAAAAATCAGATATTGATGCATTTTGAGATAATTTTTGAAGAGATAACAAGAAAAAATTTTGAGATAAAAAGTATAAGTTTGATGTTTAGAGATAAAAAGTTTAAATTATATATTTATGAGCATAAATTCAGCGAATATACAAATTTGAGAAGTCAGATACTAGAAAAACTTCTCGCACTTTTAGATACACATTATAGTCCGGAAATATTATATCGTTCTACTTGAGTTATATTGTCAGGTTTTAGAAACTATCTACCTAGACAGATGAGTTTATTTGATAAACCACTTAGAAGTAAAGATCATAATTATATGTTAGTTAAGCTTATAGATAAATTAAATATAAAACACTGAGTTCATAAGGTGAGTTTTTGATTTACCCTACTTGATAGAAAAAGTGGTGCTAAATTGGGGATAAGGAGATAATTATAAATTGTAAATAATAATTTTTTTAATAAAAATAAACTTTTTTGAAAGAAAAAAAATTATTTTTCGTATTAACTAGTGAGACAAGAAAAAGTCTACAAAAAAACAAACAATTTAATTTAATAATTTTTTTATTATGAAAACAAATAAAATTTTAATAGTAGGATTAGTTATAAGCATGATTTTATGATTAGGTATTACATCTAGTTATGCTTATGGTTGAAATGGACAAGGTTATGGTGGTGGACAATGAGGTGGACAATGATTTTGAAAAACTTTAACAACTGAACAAAAAGCCGAAATACAATCTATGAACCAAGAAGAAAGACAAGATTATATGCAAAAACTAAAATCTGAAAAATGATTTACAGGATGACAATGACAAGGTAAAAGTGATAAACATGAGTGACATAATGAAGATATATCAACTGTGATAGCAGATATTGAACCAAGTGATTTATCAGATTTTGAAGCTGAAAGATTAACTTATCAATATAGTGAAGAAATGGTAGCAAGAGATGCTTATAATTATTTATATGAACTATATGGTATCCAAACATTTAAAAATATTGCTTTATCAGAAGCTCAACATATGGAGGCTGTAAAAATACTACTTGATAGATATTGATTAGATGCTCCAAATGGATATGGAGAATTACAAGATGAGTTTGATAACTTAAAAGCTGAATGAGAAAAATGATTAAAAGAAGCTTTAGAAGTATGAGCTAAAATTGAAATGCTAGATATAGATGATATAGTAAAAACAATTAAATCTACAGATAATGATGATATAAAAGCAATCTTTACAAATATCTGAGGTGCTTCATATAATCATTTAAGATGATTTCTAAATGCACTTTCTAACAACTGATATGAAACAGATTTAGATTATTCTGATTATTTAAGTGAAGAAGATTTAGCCGTTAAGTGAGGTTGATTAAAAGTTAAACTAGCACTTAAATTAGAAGCTGAATGAGTAGAATTACCTAATATTGCAAGTTCTAATTATATAAAAGAAAAATGTGCAAAAGAAGAAGTAGAGATGCAAAAAGGCCAAAATATATCATCTCAAGTACAAAATCAAAATAAGTTTAATTATAATTCTACTTTAAAAAATCAATATAAAACAAAGTATTCTACAGCTATCTCTAAAATGAGTAAAGAAAAATTAAATACTTTGATAGAAAAAATAGATATATTATCAGATAAAGTTAATAATTGAAATTATTTGGTTGCAACAAAACAAAAGTATAATTCTATATTATTATGATTAAGAGAGTTAGCAGTAGATAGTTTAAATGAAAATCAAATAAATATTGATACTTTATTTGAATAAAGCTCATATATAAAAAAACAAGCTGAGAATATAAACTTAGCTTGTTTACTTTTGTATAAAAATGTATATATTGTAAAGTAAGTTAATATTAAAAAATAACAATGAGTAAAATCGTAAAATATATTCCTTACATTTGAATACTTTGATTAATAGTTTTATTTAAACCTAGTGAGTATGTAATTTTTTGAGAATGGGCTTTTTATTTACTTATTTTGGTAATGTATATAAGACCGTTGAGAGATATATTTCCAAAAGTTAAAATTTTTCAAAAATTAACTTTATATAGAAAAGAGTTTTGAATTTTAGTTTGAGTTTTTTGATTAACACATGTTATATGATACTTTTTAGATACAAAACTGTGATTAGATATAGTTTTTAATCCAAATATTTGGACTATTGATAATTATATGGCTTGGGGATTTATAGCTTTATTTGTTTCTATTCCATTAACTATAACTTCAAATAAATTTTCTATGATAAAACTTTGATGAAAAAATTGGAAAAGGTTGCAATATTTGAGTTATATTATGTTTTTCAGTGTATTATTTCATATGGCTTTAGTTAACCAATGAAAAGTAACTCAATCAGTTATAATTTGATGATTATATATTCTGATATATATAATAGCTTACTATAAAAATAATTTAAAATTTAAAAAATCCTAAAATGAAACAAAAAGTTTTAATATTTATGATATTTATCTGGATACTTAGTTCTTGTACACAAACAGAGACAAATATAAAAAATACAAATTCAAAAGAAAATAAAGAGCAAGCAGTATATAAAGTAAATAGTATTGAAAAAGTTTTACAGATAGATGAAAAGTGTATCTGATGTTGAAAATGTGCAAGAATAGCTCCTTTAAATTTTAAAATGAATTTTGAAACTCGTAAAGCTGAGGTTATAAGTCAAAAAAATATAGATTCTACAGAAGTAGCTAGATCTATACAAATATGCCCAGTTGATTCTATAAGTATTGGTTAATATTATTTATGATAGACTGTTCTAATAAATCTGATAAAGATATAATAAAGTTAGTATCATCTTGAAATATAGATGCGTTTTATTGTATAGTTGAAAAATATGAAGAAAAATTGCTCAAATATATATTAAGAATAACAAATATTGATTTAAGTGATGCTGAAAACTTATTACAAGAAGTATTTATAAAAGTTTATAAAAATATTAATGAATTTGATGATGGTTTAACATTTTCAAGTTGGATCTATAGAATAGCTCATAATACTACCATAGATTATTACAGAAAAAATAAAGATAAAAAAGATATGAGTATGCAAACAGAGGATGAGGATTATGTAAATTTGATTGAGTTACTCGAATCTCCAATAAATATAGAAGAAGAGTATAAGAAAAAGGATCTCATAAAAAAAATAGTTGAAACTATTAATTTATTAGACCCAAAGTATAAGGAAGTAATCATTTTAAAGTTTTTAGAAGAAAAAAACTACTCTGAGATAAGTGATATATTGAAAATACCTGAATGAACTGTAGCTACTTTGATAAATAGATGAAAAAAACAATTTAAAATAAAAGCAGAAGAAAATAATTTAAGTTCTTATTTATAATATTATGGATAATAAAAAATTTAGTAAAGATTTATTTGATAGAATAAAAAAAGAAGATATTAAACAAACACCTAAATATGTATTTGTATTTAAAAGTACTATAGTTTGGTTTCTTTTACTTTTTTCAATTGTATTATGAGCACTATCATTAAGTATTAGTTTTGATTATTTACTAGATGCTGACTGGTATTTGTTTAAAAGAGCATGATTAATAAGGATATTATTTGTGTTTTTACCTTTATTTTGGATATTCTTTTTAGTAGTATCTTCAATTTCATCATATTATAATTATAGACATACAAATAAAGGTTATAAATTAAGTTTATTAAAAGTATTTACTTTAAATATTTTATCAGCGTTAATACTTGCAGTTATACTGTATTTTACTTGAACAAATAGCTATATTGAATCTAAAATAGAAAAATATGTACCAAAATATAGATCTATTTTAGTTGATGATAAAATCTCTAGAATGATTAAAGTTTGGCAAAATGAAGAAAAATGATTACTTATATGAGAAATCTCAGAAGTTTATGAAAATAAATTGGTTTTGAAAGATTATAATAATAAAAAATGGAATATTATTTTAAGCAGTGAAACAGTTACTGATATTAAGCATAGAGTTGTTATTGCGCCTTGAGAAAAAATTAAAATTATTTGAGAAAAGCTAAATGAAAATGATTTTAAAGCTACTGAGTTAAGGCCATTTATGTGAAAGGGGAGATAAATTTCAAAAAAAATCCTCAATTGAGGATTTTTTTTGTTGTTTTGATTTGGTACTCACGAGATATCTATCAAACTTTTTTGTTTGGTAGATATTTCTTTTTTATAATGGAGAATTATAAAGTAGTAAAGTTATTGTATTAAATAAGTTTAATTTGTAAATAAATTTTTAATATTATAATTTAAGTAAGATTTTTTATAAAAATAACAATAAATATTTATGATAATAAGAAAAGTTATTTTCACACATTTTGAATTTAAAGAATATTATGAATATTCTCCCTATTTTAAGGTTTATAGAGCTCCTGATAACTTTAAAAGACCTGGAAGTACAATTTGACATTACCCTGTAATTCTTGAATTTAATTTTGAAGAGATTAAAGGTAAAAAAGGATATACAAATTTTTCTTATAGTTTAGATAGTAAAAATCCTATTGAAGATATTAAAAATAATTGCTGATTACCAGATAAAATAGATGATGATTTAGCTAATGACCATTTAATTTATGAAAAATTTCTAGAATATTTTTACTTATTAAATGCTTTAACAAATAATACATTTATTTTTTATTGATATGAACAAAAATGGGGTATTTCAGTTTTTGAATCTAAAGTTGAAAATAGTGCAGAATGGTTTCAAGCTTGATATTTTACTCCACGTGATTTTAAATGGAAAGAAGATGGAAAAATTAAATTTAATGATTATTATGATTTCTGATTTTATCCTGTATTATGTACGTTTGATGAAAACAATTTCCCAAGAAATGAGGTATATTTAAAAGATATTTTTGATGTTTATTTTAATTTAAAAGATAAATGGAAAAAGAAAATATATAATACATTTATACTTTTTTCAAAAGCGTTAAAAATAAAAAGTATAGATAAGAGTATTTATTTGGTATCTTTAGCTTCTTGTATTGAGTGATTAATGGAAATAGAAAAAGATTTATTAAAAATTAAACTTAACAGATGTAGTTGTGGTGGTACAATTTATAAAACTACAAACAGATTTAAAGATTTTTTAAAGAAATATGGGTTATTATATATCGAAGAAGAAATATTAAATAATTTCTATACGTACAGGTGTGATATAGCTCATAGGTGAGTTTTATTATCATTAAGTAATCAAACATTTAAATTTTTTATAGAAGATGAAAAAGATATAAAAAGAAAAAATGAGGAATTTACTGAAGATAGAATGTGTGATAATTATGAAAAAATAGTAAAAACTTGTTTTAAGACTTTTCTATTTTTTAATAAAGATATATTATGTAAAAAATAATAATTACTATAAAATCACATTTTATTAAATTTGATATATATCTATAATAGATGTATTTTAAAAATAAAAAATAGCCTACTAATATTTTATAGTAAGCTATTTTTTGAGTATAATTTATATTTTGGTACTTCTGAGGGGTTAGTAGAGAAGAACTTTTGAAGTTGTTGGATGAAGTGGAGAAGTTAGATTTATAAATAAATAAAAAGAGTTAAATTATTATTAATTTAACTCTTTTTACACTAACTACATTCAGGTAGAGATAATAAGTTGTTTGGTTCATCTCAATCATTTTCTGTTTTTATATATTCATTTCAATATCTACTTGTAGATATTATTACATCTACTTTATCTCATCATATATTTACATAAAAACTAAATTCTTTCTTTTTTATGTAGTTAATCGCTTCTTTTTGAGTGATTTTCCATTTTGTTCAGTCATTATTTAGACCTCAAATATGAGTTATTCTTTCATAAGCATTATATCTATTTTCTTTATTAATACATCTAATTTGAACTGCCATAATATTTATATTATATGTTAAAAGTTTGCAAATATTCCTTTTAACTATATACTCTTACCACTTTCCAAAAAGTAAAATTCTCAACCGAGAATGTATATAGAATCTCTAAATATTTTTGTTTGGAGATTTTTATTTTGTGTAAAAAATTAATTTCATGTAAAAATATTACTTAATATTATAAATAATATAGTAATTAAAATATATAAATCAAGTTTTTATGTATTTATTTTACATAAAAACTTGATTTATATAAGAAAATATGTTACACTCTTAGTGTTATAAGAGTATAACATATTTAATTTATATAAAAATTTAATTAAAAGTATTATGTTACTAAATTTTAAAGTAAAAAATTATCTTTCATTTAAGGGTGAAGCTTGATTTTCAATGGAGGCAAATAGAAAGATAAAAAATAGAAATACAGTAAATAATAAGAATATAATAAAGTTAAAAGACTGAGAAACTATTTGGTTAAATAAAACAGCAATTTTTTATTGAGCTAATGCTAGTTGAAAAACTAATATTTTTAAATGATTGGATTTTTTAAAGTATATAACTTTAAATTCTTTTTGATTTCAACCTTGATTATGAATTAAAGATGAATTATTAGAAAGAGAAAAGAGACAATGAGTTAGAGTTTTTTTTGATAGTTTCTTACTTGATGAAGATAGTAAACAGAAAGATATTGAATTTGAAATAGAGTTTTTAATTGATAAAATTAAATATAAATACTTTCTGAAATTAAATCAAGATGAAATTTTAAAGGAAAGATTATCATACTTTGAGAAGAGTAAAGAAAAAGTTATTATAAATAGGCAAATAACTAAGTGAGAAATAGAAGAAACATATTTTTGATTTGAAGATGAAGACTTCGAAAAATTAAAATTATTTCCAAGAGATAATCAGACTTTTATATCATTATTAGCTGATAAAGATAGTAAATGAAAATTTTTAGCAACAAAAATAATAAAGTTTTTTAGATGAGTAAACTTTATAGATTCTAGATTTGATTTAACATGATTAACCCTTCCTATGCTTGAAATTGAAAGCAAGAAAGAAACTATTTTAAATTTTATTAAAAGTGCAGATATTAATATAGAAGATATAAAACAGGAAGAAAGAGAATATAAAGAGGATGACTGAATAATATTAATGAAAAATGGACAAAGATTTATTCCAAATAAAATTTTGGAGTTAAATTTTGTTCATCCAGTTTATCAAAACAAAAAAAGAGTGTGAAATATATGATTTAATTTAGAAAAACAAGAATCTCTTTGAACAAAAAGATTATTTTGATTAGTTTGAATTATTTTAAAAACAATAGAAAATAATTGAATATTGTTAATTGATGAGATTGATACTCATATGCATTCATTGATTATAGAAAGTTTAATAAGTATAATTCATTGAATTAATGAGAATTGAAAAAATAAGATTTGAGAATCTCAATTTCTTTTTAATACTCATAGTTTAGACTTAATGGATTTAGAATTATTTAAAAAAGACCAAATTTATTTTACTTCAAAAGATTTCTACTGAGCAACAGAAATTTACTCATTAGATGATTTTAAAGTTATCCAAATTAGAAATAATTCTGATATCAAAAAAGCTTATAAGCTTTGAGCTTTTTGAGCAATTCCTATTTTATCTGAATTTAACTTGTAAAATATAATGGTAAAAAAAGTAATGATTCAAAAACCTATTGTTTATATTTTTTGTGAATGACTTACAGAAAAAAAGTATTTTATACAACTTTCCAGAATTTTAGATAATAGTTTTAAGGTTATTTCAGTTGATTTAAAATGATGAACAAAAATAATGGACCATCCAGAACAAGTTTTAAGGAAGATAAAAGGGGATATTAAACATGATAAAACAGCTTGATTAACACAAAAAGTGTTTATAGTTTTTGATTTAGATATATTTGTAGATAAGTCAAAATTACAAAATACTCAAAATGTATTGAAAGATTATGAGCTTATTTATAATAATGAATGCTTTGAATATTGGGTTTTATCACATTTTAAAAAGTATGATTTATGAAAATGAAAAAAGAAGTATTTAGATGAAATAAGAAAGTTCTTACCAAATTTACCAGAATGAAAGGATTATAAAATGACTTGAGATGAAGACTATAACTGGTTAGAAAATACTGAAAAAGTTCAAACAGCTATAACAAATGTAAAAGAGGTAAATAAAGATTACTGAAATTTTAAAGATAGAGACCCATATTCTGATGTTTATAAAATTATAGATTTTCTAAGAAATTAAAAATAATAAAACCCTATGAAAAATCACATAGGGTTTTTTATTTGATAAATTCAACTAATTTACTGAAAAATCATTTTTCAATTTCTGTTTCAATTTCTTCTTCATTATGAATATATTTAAGTCTTTCTATAAATATATTTCAATGTTTCATTAATTTATTTTTTTCTCTTGTAGATAAGTGAGATACAGTTTCTTTTAATACTTGTAAATTATGAGGTCTTTTTCTTGCTAATAATTCTAGGGTATCATTTCTAGCAATATCTCATAATCTTAATTGTTTACTATAAGAATAATCTCTTCTTACTTGTTTTAATAATTGAAAAACATCTTTATCAGTAACTCATATAGTATCGTAAACTTGATTATTTAATTCTAAAAGCATTTGGTCTTGATTAAAAGATTTATTATATTCTTTTATTCACTCTTGATTTTTTAAGTCTTTTTCAAACTGTTCTATAGGATAAGATTTTTGTAAATCATATAAATGAGAAAAATCTATAGCTTTTATTCATACTTCTTTAGCAAATTTTTCAGCTTTATCTGTAAACTTAGAAGTAGTTATATAATATGTATCAGTATCATTTTTATATTCAGCATATTTGTGAATAGTTCATCATTGAAAACTTCTTATATTATTTTCTGTAATATCCTTAATTGAATATTTTTTACATTGAACAACTAAGTATTTTTTAACTCAATTTTCAACTTTTATTCACTTTAAATCTATTCATCAGTCAAATTGATTAGTATTTCAATTTAACTTAACTTTATATCATTTTTTGATTTGAAAGTAATATTGCATATACTTCTCAAATCAATGAGCAGTTAATTTATGTTTTACTTTAAATATAACTTTTGCTTTTTCTTCTGGACTATCAACTCATAGAAACATAAAATCACTTATGATTTTAGCTAAATCTAGTTTATTTATTTTCATAAAACTTGAATTATTTAATAATATTTATATTATTAAAACATAAAATAATATATATGTCAAATAAATGATAATTTTGAGTAAAAGACTAAAATTTTGTTCGAACTTTTAATAGACACTAAAAAAGACCTCCAAATAGCGGAAACTCCACTTTTCAAAGGTCTTAAATATCTCTTTTCTTCATTTTGGTACTCCCAACGAGAATCGAACTCGTGTCTGAACCGTGAGAGGGTTCCATCCTAGGCCACTAGACGATGGGAGCTAAAAAATAGGTTAAAGGTGTTAGGAGGGAGGTGTTAGGAAAATAAAACCTACAACCTCAAACCTTATACCTACAACCTATTTATATAATTATCCTAATTTAGCAGTTATTTCAGCTTTAGTCATACCATCTACATCAGTAGTTATACCAGAAGCTCTAGCTGTACCTTGAGCTATTTTCATAGCACCAGCTATATCAACAGCATTTAAATCAGGCATTTTTTCAATAGCTATTTCTTTAACTTGTTCAAAAGTAAGATGACCAACTTTTTCTTTATGAGGAAGTTTAGAACCAGATTTAAGATTTATTTTATCTTTTACTAAGTTACTCATAGGAGGTTGTTTTACTATAAAAGAAAATGTTCTATCATCATAAACTGTAATTACAACTGGTAATCTTTTACCCATTCTATCTTTAGTTTGTTCATTGAATTTTGAAGTAAACTCTTGAATAGGTACTCAGTGTTGACCTAAAGCTGGTCAAACCGGAGGAGCAGGAGTAGCTTGTCCTCAATTGATCTGAAGTTTTATATATCCTTTAATTGCTTTTGCCATAATTATTTCTTAAATATTATTATATTATCCTTTATTTTATCATTTTACCCAAAGGGGGTATCCCACAATACTGTGAGAAAGGGAGAATTTCCTTAATTCTTCTTGCCCTTATGAGTAAGGGAAAGATGGTCTTTAGACCAGAAAGGGATATCATTTTATAGCTTATATATTTTCTTATATTAAAAATATTTTTGTTTAGTTTTTCGGGACCAACTAAATATTTTTATATTTCAAAATATACAAGGTTTTAGAAGCAAGAGGATTTTATAAAAAAATATCAAAAATGCAAATTTTTTTATTGCTTTTATTGCTTTTTTATGTTAGAATAAATATGTTTTAATAAAACATTTAAAAGTAGCTTATTTTGTATCCTTGAAGTTACCAAATATTTCTCCCTTTGAGAGCAAAGGGGGTGCCTGAAATAGAAATTGAAGGCGAGGGAATTGGTAACTCTTGTGGTTATTGAAACTAGCGCTTAACAATTTAAAAACACAATGGAAAAGGTAATACTTGAAATACTGGTTGATAGAAATAATGAGAAATGACCAGGTATTTTTGAACATGTTTTAGTTATTTTACACAATGTTTTTGAAGATCATGCTAAAAACGGAGTCTTTAAAAAATCATGAGATCAACCTAATTTTTCTTTTGAAATAACAAAGATAGGAAATAGAATTAGGTTTTTTATTGTGTCTCCAGCAAAATACAAAAATTTCTTAAAAAATCAGATATATGCTCATTATAGTGATGTAGAAGTTTATGAAGTTTGAGACTATTTAGAAAACATCCCAAGTGATAAGATACAAGTTTGACAACTTATGTTATCAAAACATTATTTATATCCTATAAAAACATTTTTAGAGATACAAGAGGATTGAGCTTGAGATATGGTTGATCCTTTTAGTTCTATTACATCAGCATTAGGTAGAACAGGAAAATATACTTTAAACACTTTTCAAATAAACTTTTCTCCTGTAAAAAGTAAACTATGGAAAAAAGATGCACAAAGACTTATAAGTATACTTATATCAAACTATCCAGAATACATAAAAAAAGTACTTTTAAGTAAGAAATTTATTTATTTAAAAATACTTTTACTTCCTTTTATAATCATAATTAAGTTATTTTGACTTTTATTTACTAAAAATTCTGTAACCTTAGAACCAGATAATTGAAATGAAAATGTAGATAATTCAAGAGTAATGGAAGAAGTAGAACTATGAGATAAAAAAATAGAAATACCTAGAGTATTTGTTTCAAAGTTAAATAAACTAGGTTACAGTACTAGTATAAATATAATACACGCTTGAGAAGATAAGGTGGAAGCTAGATCTAGTATAAAAGAAATAGTTTCAACTCTTTGAATATTTTCATGACCTGGACAAAATCAGTTGAGATTAAAAAATATAACAGATAAAGAAGACGTAATTTCGAGTGTTAAAAATAGAGAAATAAAAAAATGATTTGTATTTAATACTTGAGAACTTTCAGGATTTGTACATTTACCTACTACATATGTTAAAACTCCTCAGATAAATTGGGTGTCAGCACGTGCTTTTGAACCACCATCAAATTTACCAATTATTGATCCAGATTTAGGTGATGACGTGGTACCTGAAACAGATTTAACACCATTTTGAAAAACAAATTTTAGAGGTACAAATATAAGTTTTTGAATATGACCAGATGATAGAAGAAGGCATATTTATATCATATGAAAAACATGAATGGGTAAATCTACACTTTTAGAAAATATGATACTGGATGATATAAAAAAGTGAAGATGAGTTGCTGTTATTGATCCGCATGGAGATTTAGCGGAGGCTGTTATAGGACATATACCAAAATCAAGAACAAATCAAACTATTATCTTTGATCCAACTGATACTAAATGGCCTATAGCTTTTAATATGCTTGATAATGTAAGTGTTGAACATAGATCTTTAGTAGCATCAGGAATTGTTGGTATATTTAAAAAGATATTTGGTGATTCTTGGGGGCCTAGGCTAGAGCATACTCTTAGAAATACAATATTAGCATTACTTGAATACCCAAATACTACTTTAATTTCTATACCTTTGATGCTTACTTCTGATGTATACAGGAGTAAAGTAGTGGCTAAAATTACAGATCCTGTTGTAAAAAAGTTTTGGACTCATGAGTTTGCAAAGATGTCTCCAACACAAAAAACAGAGGCAGCAGGTCCTATACTAAATAAAGTGTGACAATTTCTATCAAGTACTATTTTAAGAAATATTTTAGGTCAACCAAAAAATAGTTTTTCTATTAGATGGGCTATGGATAATAAAAAAATTATAATAGTAAACTTGAGTAAATGAATTATATGAGAAGATGCTTCTGCTTTACTTTGAGCTATGTTAGTAACCAAGTTCCAGATGGATGCTATGAGTAGAGCTGATATACCAGAGTCAAAAAGAGAGGATTTTTACTTATATGTTGATGAGTTTCAAAACTTTGCTACAGACTCATTTGCAACTATCTTGTCAGAAGCTAGAAAGTATAAATTAAATCTAGTTATGGCGAACCAATATATAGACCAGATGCAAGAGGAAGTAAAATGAGCAGTTTTTTGAAATGTATGAAGTCTTGTTTCTTTTCAAGTAGGTTATCATGATGCAACTATACTTAAAGAAGTATTTGGAAAATGAATCTCAGAAGATGACTTAACAAACTTAAGTAAATATAATGTGTACTTAAAACAACTTATAGATGGTATGCCTTCACCAGTATTTTCTGCCTGAACATTTGCTCCACATGCAAAAAATCCAGAGGTATTTGAAGCAAGATATAACAAGATATTACAAGTAAGTAGAGAAAAGTATTCTAAATCAAAAGAAACAGTTGAAGCAAAGATAAACAAAGGATTAAAAGAACTTGAAGAACAAGAGGAAGCATGGGAAAAGAAAAAAATAGAGCTCGATCAAAAGAAAAAAGAGGAAAAAGCAAAACTTCAAGCAGAACAAAAAGCAAAGCAGTAATCTCTTTTGCTTTTTTTTGGATTTTTTATAAAATCTAATCAATTTAAATATTATAAATTTATATATGTGAAAATTAATTGATAAAATAATGATTTTTTGAGCTAAATTGATGAAAAAAAATACAAAGTTTATGATTTCATGAGAGAAAAATTTTAATGAAGAGCTTGAAAGATTTACTAATCTTGTAGTTATTTTTGGTCACCCAAAATGTAAACCTTGTCAAACTATTATGTTTAAACTTCCTTTTTATCTTTACAAACTTTATAAAAGAAAGATAACTATGAAGTTTTGTAATGTAAAAGAAAACTCAATATTAGCAAAAAATCTTGGTGTACAGATTACTCCTACATTGATATACTATAAAAATTGAAAACAAACTGTAAAAATAGAAGATGAAAATAAAATATTTGATTTTCTAAAAAATTGAAATAAATAAAAAAAATTGTATACTAATTATAGTTATTAGGTGACAGGTTGTAGGACGCTTCGCTTTTAGGTAACCTACCACCTACCACCTACCACCTAACTTCTAACTTCTAACTCATGAAAATAGATAAAGTTACTCTCGCTTTTTGAAATAAAGTGGTTTTGAGAAATATTAACATAGATATAAAATCATGAGAATTTGTATTTTTTATTGGTCATTCTTGATCTTGAAAAACATCTCTTATAAGATCAATTATTTGAGATTTTAAACCTAGGAATTGAGATATAGTGCTTGATAATAATCTGGCACTTTATAAAAATCTAAATGAAAGAGTTTTAGAAGAGTATAGAAGAAATATATGAGTGATTTTTCAAGATTATAAACTACTTGAATCAAAAAAAGTTTATGAAAATGTTGCATTTGCTATGGAGGTATGTTGATACAAAGATGAAGTTATAGCAAAAAAAGTACCGGAGGTCTTAGAACAAGTTTGATTGTTAATAAAAAAAGATAAGTTTGTGCAAGAACTATCTGGTTGAGAGAAGCAAAGGATATCTATAGCTAGAGCATTGGTACGTGATCCAGATATACTTATATGAGATGAACCAACTTGAAATCTTGACCCAGAAACAGCAGCTGGTATTATGGATATATTTGAGAGTTTAAATAAACAAGGCAAAACAATATTAATTGCAACACATGATAAAAATATAGTAAACAAGCATAAAAAAAGAGTAATTACATTTAAAGATAAAGAAATATTTTCAGATGTAGAAAAATGAACATACAACATAGACGCATAAAAAAGAGGTTTAGTTTAAACCTCTTTTTGTTGTCAAATTTTTTACTTTTGTGTAGTATATTTTCATATTTTTGTAGCTTTTTATTACTTCATCATCTATATTTGTATAATTTGGATAGTATTCTTTTTGTTGTAAGTAATAAAAAAATTGATTTGTGTAGTATACAAAGCTATTATAATTTTTTATAATTCCTTGAGTTTGATAATATCAATATTCTCAAGATTTATAATTTGTTATGATTCAAGTTCTTAAGTATATATCAGCTGTTTTTAATTCACTTTGAACTTTGTTGTATTTTTCAGATCTAATAGTTATATAGTTTATGTGCTTTAAGTCTATCTCTCTTTTTTCTATACCAGTATCAAAATCAAGTATATCTTCTATATAATCAGCATAACCATTATTATAAAATAGTATTGAAAATAGAAATGATATAATTATAATATTCTTAAATAAAGTTTTCATAGGAAAGATTTTATAAAAATAATTTATATATTTATAATGATTTATTAAATTATGTCAAGTAATTATTATGATATTTTAGGAGTAAATAAAACTTCAACTACTGAAGAGATAAAAAAAGCATATAGAAAACTGGCTATGAAGTATCACCCTGATAAAAATAAAGCTGATAAAGATGCCGAAAAAAAATTTAAAGAGATAAATGAAGCATACTGAGTATTATCAGATGAAAAAAAGAGAAAACAATATGATACTTTTGGAAGTGCTTGAAGAGCTTGATTTGGATGAGCCTGATGAACTCAAGGTTTTTCTTGATTTGAGGATATATTTTCTCAGTTTGGATGAACTAGAGGAAGAACTTCTGGAGCTCAATTTGATTTTGAAGATCTATTTTGATGATTTGGATGAACAACAAATGATTCATTTTCAGGATTTGGTGCAAGAAGAGAAACTAAAGCAAAAGAAGTAGAAGTAGATATTACAAGAACTTACGAGGTACCTATTTTTGACTTGATTTTGGGTTGTAAGATTGAAGTAGAATGAGAATGAAGAAAAAAAGCTAAATTAAAGATTCCTGAAAATACAAAACCATGAACAAAGTTTAGAGTAAAGTGATTTGGTAAAAAAGTGTGAATAAAAGAATGAAACCTAATAGTTGAAGTGGTGGCTCGTATGCCTAAAAAGATAAGTGAAGTTGATAAACAACTTCTGGAACGTATTAGGGAAAATGTAGGGTATTAAAAAAAGAATTAGAGTAAACTCTCTAATTCTTTTTTTGTATTTTCATCAATTCAACTTAACTTCAATATACTATCTATTTTATTTGCATTTATAAATCTAAGTATCCTTGAAATAGTTTCATTTCTGTGCTTCAAATCTAACTCTCAAGCTATATCTATTACCTTTAAAGTTGCTAAAATTTGTTTTATTTCGATACTTGTAGCTATTTTTTCTCCTGAAGGAGGGGGGAGGATAGTTATCTTCTCAACTATATCATAAACTTCCATTACAGGAACTCAATCAGGTATTTTTTTTAGTATAGTACTTAATAGCACTAAATAACTATTTATCTCTGAGAAACTTCTATTTTTATTTAAAAATTCGCTTTTTATTTTTATATTTCTTATCTTGTGTATATTTCTATTTTCTTTTGTCTCTATCTCAAAATTTATTATGTATCATAAATCAAGAGTTTTTTCTTTTGAAGCTAATTTTTTATTTGCTTTTATCTTGCCATAATCACATGTAAAGATAGTATAAACAAAATCTTTTATTCATACCTTATCTATTTTTATTATGACTCAAGATGTTTTAAATATTGACAAACAGTACGTTTTTAAAAAATAATGTTGAAATCTAAAAAATATAGTTATAATGTTAGCGAGTTTATTTGTTTTATCAAGTAAAAAATGTCAGAAATGCAAATAACTGAGCAAGAGGTTGATAGCTTAATTTTGGAGCTTTTAAAATGACACAGTGAGGATGTAAAGGTAAATGAAGAAGAATTCTTAGATTTACTTAAACACAGCTTATCTCTAAATACTGCTGAAAAAAAGAGGGTAGTTGATGCTGTTCCAACTCTTTCTCAATTCCAGTTTGATGAACTTGCAAAAGTTTTTACAGAGGAAAGAGAAAAGTTTAGAGATTTAGCAAAAGAGCATCCAGATGATATAAAAAAACTTCTAAAAAAGCAACAAACAGAGTGGATGCAACTTGGAGATTTGTATAAATCTGAACAAGCAAATAAAGCTTTAGAAGATGAAGCAAAGAAAAAAGAAGAAGAGATTAAAAAAAGTTTAGGACTTTAAGTTAGATAACAAATAACAAATAACAAATAAAAATTATAATGAAGTATAACTTTTGTGTATTATCAGAAAAATCTAAAAGGGTTGATATGTATTTATCAGCTCTTTTTAATGAGTTTTCAAGAAGCTACATACAAAAGATGATAGATAGATGACAAGTAACTGTTAATGGGAAAACTATATCTAAAAACCTTAAAATTAATCACAAAGATGAGATAAGTTTAGAAATAAAAACTCAAAGTTTAGATTTATGTCCAGAAAAAATTGATTTAGAAACAGTATATGAAGACAACGAAATATTAATTTTAAATAAAGATGCCGGAATAAATGTACATCCGGTTCCATGAGAATGATGAAAAGAATGAACACTTGTAAATGCTATACTTTATCATTGTAAAGATAATTTACCAAGTATTGGTTGAGTAGAAAGACCCGGTATAGTTCATAGACTTGATAAAGATACATCTTGACTTATCATGATTGCTAAAACAGATAAGATGATGAATTATTTAGCTCAGACAATTAAAGATAGAAAAATAGGTAAGTATTACTTAGCCGTCGTTAGTGGTATAATTACTGAATCAAACTTTAAAGTAGAAAGTTATATAGGACGTGATCCAAATAATAGACAGAGAATGACTACAAGAAATCCTGTAAATCCTAAAATAGCAGTTACTTACTGAGAAGTAATAGATTATATTGATAATAAATATACCCTGGTAAAACTAAAAATAGAAACATGAAGAACTCATCAGATAAGAGTTCATCTCGCTTCTATCGGATATCCAATTATATGAGATAAAGTTTACTGAAATCCAAAAGTAAACAAAGAAGTAGGAACACTTTACCAGCTTCATAGACAAGCACTACATGCTTATGAACTTGATATAGAATTATATTGAAAAGAAGTACATTTTAAAGCAGAATTAAAAGATGATATGAAAAGAATTATAGGTGGGTAGGTTGTAGGATATAGGTGGTAGGTTAAAAAAATGCATTTTAACTTTTATAAACCTACAACCTAAAAACAAAGTATCCTACTGCCTACAACTTAAATTACATTAACCATATTGAAAAATGGTAGCATGATAGCCATGATTATTGTTCAGACAATAATTCAAACTCAGACTATTACAAGTGGCTCAATAGCAGTAGATAGATTTTTTACAATATTATCTATTTCTTTATTGTATTTTTGAGAGATTTTTATAAGTAGATCAGGTAGTCTTCAAGTTTGTTCTCATATCTTTACTATTGATGCAAGCTCTACAGGAAATAAAAAGTTTTCTTTTCAAGAACTTATATTTTCTATTCACATCATACTACTTAAATCAGTTCATTTTGATACTCAAGCTATTATTTTTCTTAACTCTTTTTCATAATAAGCATTTTCTAAAGCTCACATACTTGTTTCAAGAGACTTATTTATAATTACTCATCTTGATAAAAGTGTTCATAAACTAGATGTAAATAGAGCAAGTATTTTCTTTCTTAGGAGTTTTCCAAAAATAGGTAAGTGTAGTATAAATTTATCAAAGTGTGTCTTTGTTTTAGGATGCTTTTTAAATGCTATAGTAGCTCCAATAAATATGGCTACTCAAAACAAAACTTCTATTATATTGTTTTGTAAAAAGTTTGAGATATCTATAACTGTTTGGGTTAGTGAAGGTAGATTTACTTTAGCATCTTTATACATATCTGTAATCTTTGGTATAACATAGATCATAAAGACAAATATCATAGCTGTAGCAAGCGTTACTATAACCATTGGATATATAAGTGCTCAAAGTATTTTTCACTTTAAATCTCTAACTTTTTCTTCTTTATCTCTTATTAGCTCTATTGATTCTCATAATTTTCATGTTAATTCTCACATATCTACAATTGAATAATCAAACTGATTAAAGATATGAGGATACTTCATAAAAGCTTCTTTTAGAGGAGCTCATTTATTTATATCTTCTATAAGAGTTGAGATAAGTAGCTTAATTTTTTTGTTTTTAGTTTGATAGCTTATAATTTTTAATGAATTTAATATTGGAATTCAAGAATTAAGCAGATTTGAAAACTGCTCTAAGAAATTTATCTTTTCTTTAGAGTTGATCCTGATATTTGAAGAATTATATGCCTTTATTTTGCTTATAATTTTATCAAAAAAGAGTTGTAGTTTTTTCTTGTAATTATTCATTATTAATTATAGATTATACAATTATTAATATTTTATCATTTTTCTTGAATTTTTTCAAAAAAATAATAGAATTAAAATTAGTTTTATACTTAATGACAATTTTTTTATGATTAAACTATTTTGAGCTTCAGAAAAAGAAAAACAAGATTTTGATTTAGAAGATGATATATATGGTGAAGAAGAGGTAAAAGAAGAATGACAAGTTGCTTTAGATATAATAGAAAAAGCAGATGAAATAATAATAGTTGCTCCTATTGCGGGAGTTGATTTAAATGATATAGATATTCAGGTTAATTCAAATGTATTAACAATTTCTTGAGAAAGAAAAAAACCAGTTGAGATATATTCTTCTGGATTTATATTAAGAACAAATGAATGTTTTTGGTGAAGATTTTCTAGAGATGTTATTTTACCAGAAAATTTAGATTTAGAAGATATTAAAGCTATCTTAGAAAAAAATGTTTTAATTATTAAAATAGCAAAATTGAGATTTAATAATCAATCAATTACTATAGAAAAAATTGAAGACTAAATTAAATCAATTAAAAATTAACAATTACGAATTACGAATAAGTAATTTATAGTTGTTGTATTAATTGATAATTCGTAATTTTTAATTCGTAATTAATTACAGTGTTTTTTAGAAAGAAAAAAGAATCACATACAAAGAAGCTTGATAAACTAGTTACTTGACTTATTATTGGTTGAGCAGTTGCATGAATGATAGGTTTATCAAAAACTGAAAAAGGAAAAGAGGTAACAGAAGTTGTTAAAAAAGAATGATGAAAAGTAGCTTGAAAAGCATATGCTTTGTTTTGAAAGGCTTTAGCTAAATGAGTTTCTCTTTTTTGTAAGAAAAAATAAATTAAAATTTAACATAAAAAATGTGTTTAAAAGAGTATTATTTTTGTATTTTTTAGTTTCTTGATTTTTTGTATATATTGCACATTGAGAAGAATCTTATAATTGTGCATATTCTTGAAAGATAGAAGAATGTGTAAATAATCAAGAAACTCATAGGAGTATAGAAGATTTTGTTTGTATACAATGATCAAAAGAAAGGATAGTTTATCAAATAGTTTTAGATGAAAAATTTAAAGAGTTAGATGAAGAAATAGAAGTGTTCTTAGATAATTTATATAGATCAAAAAATTATTATTTTTGACCAAGTAAGATACAGGATTTTACTGTATGAGTTGATTTAATAGAAAAACTACTTTGAGATCATTGAGAGTATGCTACAAGATATAATGCTATTTGTAGTACTTGAGAAGATTGAATTGTACCAGAGGTAATTGAATGTCTATGATGAACTACAAGTAATATAAATGTAAAAGATTTTTTAGAGTGATCACAATGTGTATCAATGTACAAAACTAAATTAAATTTATATAAAGATATTGCTTATAATATATTAAAAGAAAATAAACAAAACATACTAAGAGATAATCATAAATATTTTACGCAATCTCAAAGAAAAAGTTATGATAAATTAATTGATTTAGTAAGAATAAATATTTGATATATAGAAAGACTTTGGAAAAAATGGCCATCAAAAACTCGTTATGTAAATTAAAAAATAGTCCCGAGCTCGGGACTATTTTTTCTTTTTTCTTCAAGGTGTTCATTTTTTAAGTTTTTCTCAACAATATGGACATATTTTCATATCCTTTTTAACTCTCTTTTTACAATTTGGACATTTTTTTCTCTTTAGAATTGCTATAATCCAAAATGTAAATATAGCTAAAGCTAATCAAGATAATGGAATAATAACATAAGGATTTAATCATATATATTCTTCAGTATAGTCTATGTAGAAATCTTTTGCTGCATTATATTCTATTAATTCTCAGTTTTCATCTAGGTATGATATATCAAATATAGCGGTTATTTTTTTATTTTGTTGCCTTTCACAAACTCTCTCCCAAAACATTAAAAATCACGCTTCTTTTTTATTTTTATTTGTATAGTATTCGGATGGGTCCCAGTAATCTACTATTTCATTTCAACCTTCATCATATGTTTTAAATCAAAATCATTTCCAATCACACTGGTATTTCCTTTCTGATCCAGGTAATATATTTCATCAGAAATCATTTATTGGGATGTAATCTACTATTTTTTCTCAGATAATTGCTCATTTATCATTTGTTATTATTTCTTTTCATACTTCTTTTAACTCATTTCAATTTTCATCTACTAATATTATTTTTCAACTTGGCTTTATATGTGTGTTTCAAGTATTTTCAATAGGAATTTCAAATGATATATTGAAATCTCTATCTTGAGTTTCTCAAGTTTGTGTATTTGTATTATCTTTTTTATCTCACTTTAATCAATTAATAATATCTTCAAATTTATCTATACATATTCAATCATAATAACTCCTAGATAAATCTCACATAGGACACTTATCTCTCTCTAATTTACTTCATGCACCTATATTTCATAAAATCACAGGATCTTTTATGTCTATATCTGTTTTAACTTCTCAAGCAACATTTACTAAAACAAGTACTCAGTAATCTACATTTATAGAAACAGCTGCTCATCAAGAAGTTTCACTACTATTATTTTTGAAAAATACAGCTCCATAATGTCATCCTGGAGTTGCATCAGATGGAACTGTTATGGTATATTCAATCTCTATTGTTTCTCAAGGTTCTATATAAAAATCTGTTGTATTAATATTTATCCATTCTGCTAATTGCTGATTTGGATTTACAAGCTCACTTTTTCTTATAAATTTAGGTTTTCAATTATCTCCATTAGGTTCAAAATCTGATTTTCAAGTATATATATGTAATGTTTCATTTGTATGATTTGTAAGCTTTGCGATGTTTGTAATAGTTGTTCAAATTTCTGCTTGTATTTCTTCTTTTATTGGTGATACTGAAAGATTGATTGAGGCATTAACAAAGTTAAAAGATAAAAGAAAAAAGATAAAAGTAAAAATGATTAGAAGTATTTTTTTTGTTTTCATTTTTTCACAATGATGTTAAAAAGTTAAATATTTGTTTAAAAAATGTTAAAAAAATATTAGTTAAAAAACTTAAAAAAGCAAAAAAAAATGTCATTTCGACCGAAGTGGTGAAATGACATTAATATTTCAATTTTAATTTATCTAAATTTAGAAGTTACCAGTTACTGTAAATGTAATAGTATCTTGATAATTTCCTGCAGCAGTTTGTGCATTAGAAGTAGCTGCAACTGTAAAAGTAATATCATCTAAACCATTTGTTTGTTGAGGTTTATTAGATGTATATATTGTATGTTCAGTAGTATTATTATTTATTTGTGTATCTAAATTTGCAGTTTGAGTAAAACCAGCAATTGTAGAATCAGCAGTAGCATTGATAGCTGACAAAAATTTATATGATTCAGCAACTCCATCAGTTGTTAAATCATTGATTTGTATAGAGCTGTCAGAAGTATTAGTTAATCAACCACTTCCTGATCTAGCAGTTATAGATAATCCATTCGCAGCATTTGTACCAACTTCTATATCTAATGTACCTGTAGCTTGTACTCCAGCTACTAAATTACCTAAATCAAGTGCACCTGTAGATAACTCCATACTTAAACTTGGATCTACAGTAGCTGTTACAACTATTCCTGAAACAGAACCAGATGCAGTACCTGGGAAAGATTCATCCCACATAATTGCTGTATCGAAACTAGTTGTATTATTAACAGATGCCGTACCGATTTGTGTAGCAGCATAAGTACTACCTAAAGTTGCTGTAGCCATAGCAGTTAATGCTAATGTAGCTAAGACTTTTTGTGTTTTTATTTTTATCATCATATATATGATTAATTAAAGTAAATAAAATATATTTTTACATGATTTTAGAAGTTTTTTACTTCTTATCTGCTTTTATATTTTAACATACTTCTTTTTTTTTTGTCAAAAAATTAACTTATATTTTAATGCTACAGCAGAATATTTTAAAAATATAATAAAATAAATGGCTAATAAAAGCCATTTATTAAAAATTAATTACTATATTCTAAATTCTTTATTTAAGAATTAATAATCTAAATCTAAAGTAAATTTCATACCTCATATATAATTTCAAGCTGCTTGTTCATTTCATACAGAAGCTCACATACGTATTTTATAAATGTATATATTTTTTTCTCAGTTAGTATTTATACTTCCACCCTGAGTAGCAATAATCTCATTTGGATTTATTTTATGTATTGAGGAAGTATATGGTTCTTTATCATATCAAACTCAATTAACTCAATTATAATCAACTATTTCAAATATATCATAAATAACAGGTCATATCTTATTTAATACTAAATTAAATCATACTCAAACAGTTTTTACTGTGATTTGAAACTCTGTAGGAGTAAAATAATCATTTCATGATTTTAGCTTTCATATATCTAAACTTCAAGTATTTATTATTAACTCAGGTTCATCTATATAAAATATAACTTCAGTTGAAGAAAAGTTTCATTCATTATCTGAAATTTGAAAGTTATAACGATATTTTCAAAAGCTCAAGTTATTTGTAGTATATGTTGCACTAGTTGTTGTTATGGTTTTTGTTCAGAGATTTAGTCATATAGCTGATATATCACTTCACCAACTACTCCCGTTCCATTTATATAGATTGATATTATCAGAAGTCGTGTCTATTCATGAGTCAGAGTCATTATAATTTATAATTATATTATGATTTCATCAAGGTAGTAGAGAACCATTTGTATAATTGACGCTAGTTATTGTTGGTGGTGCTAAATCAATATTTACACTATTAAGAGTTATATAATCAATCCAAGCTTTATCACTTCAACTATTTGTTGATGTATCTTTTATATAACACCATTTATAACTATGTGTTCAAGCAGATATGTTATTTTTAATATAGTTAGTCCAGGGAACTGTTCAAGACCATGCTTGTTGTTCTATATTATCTATATAAAATCTTAAGTAATCTCAGTTTGCTTGAGATGATACATTGTAATAAAATGAAATAGTTCAAGTTGTACTAAATGTAGAGTTTATTTCAAAACAAGATTGAGTATTTGGAAGTCCTCCATTATTACTCTCAATAGAATACAGTCACTCATAATGAATACTAGTGGTTCTAGTCCAATTTCATGAAGTAACATTGTATTTTGATTCATCAGAAACACTTTCAAAATCTATAATAGTATCTGGGTCCTCTGCTATATTATTTATATATACAGTAAATTGTTTTTGAAATTGTCATCAATTGCTATCATCAGTTTGTACTCTTATACTATAAGTATTTTTTAGTTCGTAATCAGGAGAATCATTTATGGATAAAATATTTGTATTTATAGAAAAATAAGAATTATCTGTATCTCAAGCTCAAGAAATTAAAGTGTATGTATGAGTATCTCAGCTATCAGCATCACTTGTAGAAAATATTCATATAGTTATTCAAGGTTCAACATTTTCATTTATAGTATTATTTGATAGACTTATATCTGTAGGTATATTATTTGTTGAAGCTTGTGTAGCTATAGTAAATATTTGATTATTATTTAAATTTATTGATCAAACTTCCCATATATTTCATCAAACATTTGTCATTGAAATAGGTGTTTCATCTGATAAAATTCAATTATTATTACTGTCATATACAAAATAATACTGTGTTCATATATTTAAGTCTGGTATATCAAAATTTGTGTTTCAAACATCAAAAATAAGATTTAAAGTTCAAACTTCTCATGTTTCTTGTACTCTCCAATTGCGTTCTAAATTATAATATCAAGCAGGAGCACCAACAGCTAACCAAGTGTTTCATAAATTATTGTTTGATATTGTTAAAAACTCAAGATTATCTATGTCTATAAAGCTAGGATTCATATTTGTTCATTCTCATAATGCTTCTATTGTAATTACAGAGTCACTATTAGATGATTTTGATTTAACTTGTGATAATTCTGAATCATCATCTCTACCAATTCAAAAAATATTATATGTATAGAGTCAGGCATTATTTACAGACCATATAGAAGTAGTTCAATCTGATGCTATATAATTTTGTGTTCCAGAATTTAAAGTTATACCATATTTTAGAGATAAATAAGATTCTATTTTTTGTCTTTCAGTATCAGTTAGTCTAGAACTAAAATTTATTATTTCAGCAATTTTTCAATTATAAGGAAATGGATTAGCGCTATCCATACTCATTCATATTCTATAATTAGCGTTTGATAAAGTTTGATAATCATTAGCGGTATAATTATTAATTTTTATTCATTTTTCATAAATATCTGTTCAATTTCAAGTTGAATTTTCATTCATTCAAATAAGTATTGGTTTATTTGCCTCATATGAATATGCTCAAATTTGAGCAGATCTCCAAGAAGTGCTTGCTCATATAGCATGAGTTATAACTTCATCATTTATTGCTATAGTAAAAGCTCATATAGTAAGTCATGAAAATGGAAGTCAACAAGTCCCACTACTTAAAATTCATGAGTTACAATCAAATCAAAAAGGCATTTGTCATGTAACAGTACCATTAGTTGTGTTATTTGGTACTATTACAGTATAATAACTGTGTGAATAAGCTCAGTTATTTAAGTTTTGCATATATTGAGTTGAACCATTGAAACTTACAACAGGGTTAAAATTAAGATTATCATTATCATTATTTAAATAAGTTGGAGATACTCAAGCTATTGCATTAAATCAATTTCATGAAGAATCATTCCATGAGTTTAGTGATGTTCAATCAGAAATTGTGCTAGTTCAAGCATCAGCTTTTAACCATAAAGATGTTCATCAAACTCAACCAGGATTATTTATTTCAGTATAATCTACAATTATCCTTACTCTATATATATTTACACTAGCACTTCATTTATTTGTATATTGATACATCAATATAACTCAAAAATTATTTGATAATAAGTCTCATGTGCTCCATGTTGTTCACCACAAATTAGTTAATCATCAATATGTAGTTATGGTTTTTGATGTAGGTCAATTAGAAGCACTTCAATAATTATTTCATACTGGACTTGCTCAATTTTTTGTAAGCTGTACCGTGGTTCATTTCACTTTATTATTTGATACTTGCCGTTCTACTTCTACTTGTATCCCATTTATAACTGCATTTGATGGTAATCAAGCTCATGCAAGATTGAAATTTGTAAGTGATAAGTAATTAGTATAAGCATTTCTTGTGCTAATAGTGCTTGTAGCTGAAGTAATTGTTGTATCTCAAGTAGCATTTGATGGATTTGACCAAGAAAAACTACCTCATCATATGTCGTTTGCTGTTCAAGCATATGTTAGAGTAGTAGTTGCAGCATGAGTTTGAGTTGTTGTTAAAACAACATTTAAAAGCTGTACTATTAGTATCAGTGTAAAAAGTGTTATTTTTTTAGAAAAATGAGTCATTAAAAAATAATTATTTTTTTATTTTAAAGTTTTAATTATTATATATGCATTATATATTTTTTTTTATGTAAGTAAATATGAATTTAGAGATACTTAAGAGGTACAATATAAAGGCAAAAAAATCTTTAGGACAAAACTTTTTGGTAAACGAAAAGATAATAGAAGAAATTGCCAATTCTGTAGAAGTAGCTTGAGAAAACATAGTTGAAGTATGACCTTGATATGGGGCATTAACAGAAAAATTATTGGATAAAAAACCAAAATCATTGGTACTAATTGAGTTAGATAAAGACATGATAAAAGTTCTTGAATCTAGAATTAAAGATAATGATTTAAAGATAAAAGACGTAGATTTTGAATTAAGAAATGAAAATATTTTAAAGTTTGAACCAAAATTTAAAGAGTATTCTGTTATTGCAAATATTCCTTACTATATAACATCCCCAATACTTAGGCATTTTTTATATGATGTAAAAAATACTCCTGATAAAATGCTTATTTTGATGCAAAAAGATGTAGGGGATAAGATACTTAAATGAGTGAAAAGTGAAAAGTGAAAAATGAAAAGTTCAGTTTTGAGTTTATTTGTAGCTAAACAATGTTTTGTACAAGAAGTGCTTTTTGTGTGAAAGCAAAATTTTGTACCAGCTCCAAAAGTAGAATCGAGTGTGTTACTTTTTGAAAAACATGATTTATACAGTGATATAGATGATAAAAAATTTTTAGATTTGATAAAAAAATGATTTAAAGAACCTAGAAAAAAACTATTTAAAAATTTTGTGACAAGTTGATTTGATAAAGAAAGTGTTTCATTTGTATTTAGAGAATTGTGAATTGATGAAGATATTAGAGGGGAGGATTTAGATATAAAAAATTGGATAAAATTAGTAAAGAAGTTATAATTAATAATTGTACATAATATAAATAAAAATAAATTTTTCAAAATTTTTATTCATTTGATTTATTATAATTTTTTTGTAAAATAGTATTGTTTTATTTTTTAATTATTTGTCTTATGAAATATATAATTAAAATATTATCTGTAACATTATCTGTGTTATTACTTGTTTCTATAGCTTATGCTACTGGTACTAGTTCTTCGAGTGGTTGATATAATACTCCTATTTATTGAAGTATTGATTTTGATGCTTATTATGAAAATGGAGATGTATTTATATCTTGGACTAAGTTTGAGAAAAATGAATGATTTAAGTATTATAAAGTAGTTAGATCTCAAACAAATGATAATCCTGTTTACCCAGATGATTGATATATAAAAGTTGAATCAGATATAAATAAATTGGATTTTGTTGATTATAGTCCTAAAGTCTGAACTTCTTATTACAGAGTTTGTGCTATTACTTCAGAAAATAATAGATATTGTAGTAATGTGGTAAAAATATATGTAGAAAAATCTGAACAACAAGTTACTGTTTGTACTATGGAATATGCTCCAATGTGTGGAGAAAAAGATTGAGCTAAAAAGACTTATTCAAATAAATGTATGTTAAATGCTGCTTGAGCTAAATATTTATATAGTTGAGAATGTTGAGAATCTACTACAATAAATAATACTTATACAAATACTTATAATTTAAGTTATACATTAAGAGTAAAGGCTGATAAAGTAATATTAAATTTTATATTAAAAATAGAGCAAAAATATACTACTACAGAAAAAAGAATAGTAGTTATAGAAGATGTAATATCTAAACTTAAGGCTGTTTGAGAAAAAAATCCTAAATTACAAGCACTAGTAAATTATTTTGTAGATAAATTACAGGTAAAACTAGATAACTATGATAATGGTTTATCTGAATTAGAAGAAATATTTAATAATTACTAATTTGAAATAAATAAAAAATAGCTATAATTCAAGTAGCTATTTTTTATTTATTTCAAAATGAAAATTTCACAAAAAATAATTGATTATGCGATTTGGTATTATCTTAGGTATTATCCATCAATAAAAAAACTTGAAAACAAGTTAAAACAAAAGTTTTGACCTGATTCTAAAAAGTGAAAAATCTATGGTTGAATAAATGATGAAGAGATAAATTATATATTAGAAGAAAAACTAAAAAATATTATACAAGAAAAAGAAGTTTTAAGATCAAAAATAAAAAGCTATATAGCAAAGAATAAAAATCTAAATTACATAAAGCAAAAATTAAGAGAGAAGCTTTTTAGTAACGAGATGATTGATGAGTTGTTACAAGATGAATTTTTATCTGAATGAGAAAGCTTGTTAACAAGAGATTATATAAGAAAACAGATAAATTTATATAAATCAAAATGAAAATCTAGGCTATATATAAAACAGAAGTTAATAGAAAGAGATGAGGATAAAATATTAGTAGAAAGCTTACTTAAGGAAGCTTTTTTAGATTGAGAATTAGAGCAAATCAACTTTGAGTATGAAAAATTAAATTGAAAATATGAAAAAAATAAAGTTATAGAAAAGTTGCTTAGAAAATGATTTTCATATAATGATATTAAAAAAATAATTGATAGAAGTTAAAAAATATTATGAATAAGATAGAATACAAAGTAAAAAAGTCTTTTCGTAAAACCTTAAGTTTACAGGTAAGAAATGGTGAAGTTATAGTAAAGGCTCCGATTTTTGTTTTTGAAGCTACAATCAAATCATTTGTAAATAAACACATAGACTGGATTAAATCAAAATTGGAACAAGATAAAAATAAAGTTATATATACAAGTACGCAAATACTTGAGTTAAAACAAAAAGCTAAAGACTATATAATACCCAAAGCTAAAGAATTATCTGAAAAATTTTGATTGAAGTACAATACTATAAAAATCACAAGTGCAAAAACTAGATGGGGAAGCTGTACCAGTAAAAAATGTTTAAACTTTTCTTATAGGCTTATACTTACAACACCAAAAGTAATTGATTATGTAATAGTCCATGAACTAGCACATTTAAAACATATGAATCATTCTAAAAAGTTTTGGAGTGAAGTAGAATATATGATGCCAGATTATAAAGAATGTGAAAAATGGTTAAAAAAGCATTGAAGTTTAATTTGATAATAATTTTTATATGAAAAGTAATTTAAATTTTTTTGAAGTTTCATCTGTAGTTATAATTTGAGCTTCAGAAGTAGAGTGAAAAATATGAAATAGTTTGGTAAAAAATTTGGATTTATTTTTGTGAGAAAAGTTTGGAGTAAACCCTAAAGGTTGAGAGTACAATTGAGTGAAATTTTACAAAGATATTATATCTTTACCAACTGTTCCAGATATAGCAGTGATAGCAATTCCTGCACAGTTTGTACAAACAAGTTTAGAAGACTGTTGAAAAAAATGAATTAAAAGAGTTGTTGTAATATCAGCATGATTTAAAGAGATATGAGATATGGATTCAGAAAATAAATTAATTGAAATATCAAAAAAGTACAATATTTCTTTACTTTGACCAAATTGTTTATGATATGTTGATACTTCAAAAAATCTTAATTTGAGTTTTTGAACAAAAACTCTTTCTGCTTGTGTTGGATGAATTTGTGAAAATATAGCTATGGTATCGCAAAGCTGAGCGATGGCAGTTGCTTTAACAGATTGGGCATTATCAAGAAATATGTGATTTTCTAAAATGATATCTATGTGAAATAAAGCTTGAATAAATGAAAATGATTTACTTATTGAACTAGAAAATGATCCTAAAACTAGCGTTATATCTTTGTATTTAGAAAGTATAGACGATTGAGAAAGATTTCTTAACATAACTAAAAACTTATCAAAGAAAAAACCTATTGTACTTGTTAAGTCTGGTATATCTGACAAATGAAGTTTAGCAGCTTCTTCTCATACATGAGCTCTATCATCTCAAAAAGAAATACTTGAAACTGCATTTAAAAATGCATGAATCCATTATACACAATCACTAGAAGATTTTTTCTTATGGAGTCATATATTTTCAAGATCTCATATATGTGATATACCTGAAGAGCTAGTTATAATAACAAATGCTTGATGACCATGAGTTATGGCTACGGATCATGTTGATTTTAATAATGTTGTACTTAGTGAGTTTACTCAAGAAGAAAAAGATGTATTAAAAACTGGATTACCAGATGCTGCTTCTGTTAAAAATCCTATAGATATTATATGAGATGCGACATCAAAAACTTATGCTCAGGTGTTAAATAATCTGTCTAAATTAAATAAAAAAAGAGCAATTTTGATTTTATTAACTGCTCAAGTGATTACAGATGTTGAAAATATAGCAAATATAATAATTGATTTTAAAATAAAGAATCCATGTGAATTTATCATGGTATCATTTATGTGATGAGAAGCTGTACAAAAATGAAGAGAAATTTTATCTAATGCTTGAATTTTAGAATATGATTATCCTAAAAAAGCAATATTAGCATATAGTGAACTTATAAAACAAAAGAGATGGAGTTTACAAAAAGAAGAAACATTAGATGAAATAAGTTTACCATCTGAAGATATAATAAATAATATTAAAAGTAAAATAAAAGACGAAATATCTTTGTGCAATAATTATCTTACATGAGAAATTTTTAAAACTTTTAATATAAACTTTTTAGATGAAATATTAGTGAAAAATGTAGAAGAAATTTCATGAGTTTATGATAATTTCTGATGATCTAAACTTGTAGCTAGAATTTCTTCTCCAGATATAGCTCATAAAACAGATGTATGATGAGTTATTTTAAATATTAAATCAAAAGAAGAAGCAATTGATGCTTATAAATCAATAATTAAAAATGTGCAAAAACATAAAAAAGATGCACTTATATTATGAGTTACATTTTGTAAAATGATAGAAAAAACTGATTCAACACAAGAAATATTTGTTTGATTTAAGAGAGATGTTAGTTTTTGAGATATACTTATAGTTGGTATGTGATGAATATTTGTAAATGTGTATGAAGATGTAACTAGAGCTATATGACTTGTAAGCAAAAGAAAAATAAGAGAAATGTTTAGAGAATTAAAGTGATATCCCATACTTGAATGAGCTAGGTGACAAAAATGAATTAATTTTGATTCACTTATAGATACAATTTATAAACTACAATATGTGTTTAATACTTTTGAAGAAATAATTGAAATTGATATAAATCCTATATTTTCAGATGATAAGGAATCAGTAATTGTAGATGCTAAGTTTTACATATAAAAAAGATTTGTCATATTTATGACAAATCTTTTTTATATTTTTACTTTACTATATGATTTTCATCATTTTTTATCACATATAACTATATTTTCAAGTCTTATTCAAAATTTTTTAGGTAAGTAAATTCATGGCTCTATTGTAAATACAAATCAAGATTTGATTTTTTCTTTAGAATTTTTGTTTACGCTAGGTAATTCATGTACATCAAGTCATATACCATGTCATGTGCTATGTGAGAAATATTCACCATATCATGCATAGGTAATTACTTTTCTAGCAGTTATATCTATATCTTTAGTCTTAGTTCATATATTTGCAGTTTTTAAAGCTTCAATATATGATAACTTAACTATTTCGTAAATATCTATAAATTCTTTGTATAGTTTAAAATTTTTATTAAATTTATTTTTTGGAATAGTTCATACCCAAAATGTTCTAGTAAAATCAGAAGCATATCATTTATATAAAGCTCACATATCTATAAGTAATGGTCCATTTCATATTTTTGTATTTCAGGTTGTATGATGAGGAATAGCAGAGTTTATTCAAAATGCAACAATAGTCTCAAAGCTTTCTCATTCACCTCAAAACTCAAATATCTTTTGTATGATAAATGATCTTAATTCTAATTCTGTTTTTCAGATAATTTTTCAAGTTTTATTTAATTTTTCTATTTCTAGATAAACTTTATCTATTATATTTATTGCTTTTTTTATGTACTTGATTTCCTCTAAATCTTTTATAATTCTTTGTTTACTAAACGCATTATCTTTAAAAATAAATTTTGTATCTTTTAAAGTGTTTTTTATTTCTTCATAGAAAAAGTAGGGAATTGTTTTCTCTAATCATATCTTTTTGTGTTTTTTGCAAATATCTTTTATATCTTTTATATACTCTTTTGTAAGTTTTATAAAATTAATTTCTAAATCATTATTTCATAATCTTTCTTTTAATTTTTCTATATCAATGCTATCTTTCTTGCCTATATATCTTCAATCAAGAAAAATATGTACTTTATTTTTAGAATAAATTATAATTCATAAACTTGGTTGAAATCATAGCAAATAATAAAAATTTCTATTAGTTCCTGATTTATCAGAATCTGTATAGATTATCTTTAACATAATTATTTTAGGTTATTTATATTAAATTCTCATGATATATTATTTCCGTATTTTTTAGTATATCTAGTTGAAATTATTATGAAAAGTGTTCATATAACTATAAGAGCAACTACTCTAGAAACAGCATCTTCTATACCATACCATATATCATATCCAAATATTTTCATAGAAGTTAAAATTATTAGGTATAGTCATATAGTTCTAAGTTTTATGATATCTTTTCATATACCATAGAAAAGTATTATTGAAGCAGCTAATCACCAATAAATAGTTACCGCAAAGGTAGTATCAAATATATCATATATATATAAAGAAGTAATTATAATAATGTATATTGAAAATATAATATTAAGTATATTTTTAACTACAGTATCACTATTTAGTTTATTCCAAACATATGCTATATATCAAAGTAGAATAGTTGAAGTATATTGTAATATAATCAAATTACTTAAACTATCTCTGTCTAATTTATTTACTACCCCTTCAAATCATCATATTTGATACATTCAAAAAATTGTAAAAATTACTATGAAAAAGTATTTTAATGTCATTGAGTTGAAATATGCATAAACTGTTGCTATAAAACTTAAAAATACTGAGATTCAAAGTGTACTCCAACCATGACCTGTACTAGGAATAATTTTTAAAAGTAAAACTCATAAAATTCATATTCATAATATATGTAATATATCATGTATTAAATTAATTCACTCTAGTTTTTTAGAGCTAACAAATTTTATATTTAAAACAAGTGATATAAAGATAATTGCAAAAGGTATTAAAAATACAAAGTCTCTAGTTTCAACTAATGGTATAAGATTATATAATTTTGATACTCAAATGGCAAAAAGTATGATTCAAGCTGTCGCAATTTTATTTTCACTTGTTTTATTGTAGAAATAAAATAGTAAACTAGCTTCAAACAACCAGATAGCACTTATTACAGCCTCATATCCTGAGAATATATATGCTATAGCAAGTGAAAAAAGTGATATGGTTACTCATAAATATGTATATATAGCGTTTTTACTTGTTTCTTCTTTTTTAATATTTTCTACTCAAATCTTGTTTATCATGAAGTATGCTAATACAAAATATACAATTGCTAATCATAAAAATGCATACCCTAGACTTATTCAAGGAAAGTACAGTGTTCAATAATTATATATTTCAAATCATAAAAATAATACTCAAGCTATAATTCAAATTACAAGGTTTTTTAAGTTACTAGATTTTTCAATTAAATTTCTATTTATATAAGGTAGAATCCAGTTTAATATTGAAAATAACAATAGAGAGAAAATAGATAAATAGAAAGATGTAGTACTAGGAGTTAATTTTGTAACTAATATGGGAGCAAGAGTAAATATTCATCATATAGTTCCAATACTATATAAATACTCTAAATCCTTTTTTGTACTTAAATAGTATGATGTAAATATAAATACAAATGAAACTACTAAAACAGTTATAAAACTAGGAAGTTCAAGTACTATTTTTTCAATACTTAAATATGAATTAGTTAATATGATAAAAATTCAAAGTATAACAAAAAATGTATATTTTAAAAAACTTGGAAATTTATTTTGTGCAAAATTAAATCATATAAGATATGCAAGAACGATTATAGCCAAAGTTAACGGTATGCTTAAAAGAAGGGAAGTATAACATAAACCTAAAATTATAAATATAGGCAATAATAATATATAAATGACTGAGTTAAAACTTGTTTTTATAAAATAGTAAATTCATAATCCAAAGTAAACTAGTATTGCTATCATATACGAGACAAAACTTGTAGTTTCTTTTAAATAATTATCTCAAGTTCAAAGTAGTATAATTAAAAATACATAAGACAATCAAAAAGCAAGTGATAATTTTTTTGAATTTATATTGTATATTGCCAGTATACTTGAAATAGATAAAATAGCACTTGATGCTAATTTAATAATCCAGTGTAAATCACTACTATATGGAGCTATTAAAAATAATAAATTTCAAAGTATAAATACTCATAAAGTAAGTAATATATCTTTGTGTTTTGTTCATAAATATAGTCATCCAAAAGATACTATTAAGCTGTATCCAGATAATGTATAAGGATTATCAGAGCTTCATCAAATAAGTAGTGGATTTAAAAAAGCAAATATAAATGAAAATAATAGAAGAGTTCTTGATTTATATAATAAAGATGTTACAACTGCAAAAACAGTATTAAAAATTAAAAATAAAAATGTTGTTCAAATTTGCAAGTAAGAATTATCTACGTTGTCTCATATCAAATATCTTCCTCAAAGTATAACTAAATAGTTTATAAGTATTGCTATTCCTAGTAATACTCTTGCTTCATTTTCAAGTTTCTTTTTATCTAACCATACTCAAACAAAGTAAACAAAAAATCAGATACTAAATCATATAATAAGTTTTCAAACTGGTCATATAGCAGAGTATACTAAACTCAGTAAAAATAAAACTCATAAAAATACAAGTATTCAACCTAGTTTTGCAAGCAAATTTTCTGCAAAAAATTGTTTTATGTATAGTGCTAATTTAGAAGGTTTTTTATTTTTTTGTACTTTTTGTATTTTTTCTTTTGATTCCATATCTTTACTTATATATTCATTTGTTTCTTCAAAATCTTGAGTTTGTTCTACAAATTCAACTTCTGGTGTTTCATTTTTTTCTTCATTTTTTATTTTCACTTTATTAGGATTTTTATTTAAAGCTTCAGCAAAAAACTCTAATCTAGATTCTATATATGATTTAGAAAGAAAAAGTTTTTTAATTATAAATCAAAATATTAGTCACAACATACCAGAAAAAAATACTTCCTCTCCTCATAAACTATATGAATTTGTTCATATAATAATTAAAGCAATTATAAATCAAAATGATAGTGATATAAACCATGCAAATCTATTAAGTAATTTGAACATAACTTTATTATTAAAAGATAAGATAAAAATTTATAATTATTTTAGTTTTCTAATTGTCATATATATTCACAAGAAAAATACAGCAGTAATAAAAATAAGTAATCATATAAAAAAGTTTGAATTAGATTCTATATATCTATCATCTTTCTCATCGCAAGCATCTCAAATAGAGTCTTTATCAATATCTTTCTGATTGGGATTGTATTTTTCTATACAATTATCACAGATATCTCAAACTCAATCAAAATCACTATCAAACTGTTCTGGATTATAAATTAAAGAACAGTTATCAATACTATCAGGTATTCAATCTAAATCAATATCTATCTCACAAGCATCTCATACTCAATTTTTATTTTCATCAAGTTGATCTGGATTGTAAATTGTTGTACAATTATCCAAATGTCATAAAAACCCATCTTTATCATCATCGCTACAAACATCTCATATTCAATTTGCTGTTGAATCAAGTTGTTCAGGATTAAAATGATTAGGACAATTATCATTATTATCAGGTATTCAATCTCAATCAGTATCTTTATTTAAATAATTAATTATATGATTTGGATTATAGTTTAGATTTTTATTTAAAGTTAAATTATATGTTTTTGTATTAATATCTATAGGAAAATATTGTGTTTTTTTTGTTTTTTGTATTAATTTTGATAATTCGTTATCATCACAAACATAACTATTATAAACAATAATATCACTATTAAATAAACTATTTATAAGTATCTCATTATTATTTAATTTTTCAAAAAAACTTAATTCATAAATTGATGTATTTTTTAGATTTTTATTATCAAAAACTATTTTTAAATAATCTAAATTATAATTTTTAATATCATCTTCTATTCTAAACCAATTAATATTATCATTTGATATTTCAAAAAAATAATTGTAATTATTTGTATAAAATGAATAATTAAAGGTGTTTTTATTTAATGTTTTTTCAAATTTAATAATGATTTCTTTTTTGTTTTCATATTGATTAAAATCATAGTTATAGATTGAATATGATTTTCAATCTATAAAAAATTTAAAATATTTTTTCTCTAAATTTTGTTTTACTATTTTATAATTCAATAAAATATCTTTTTGAAAATAATAATTATTTATACTATCAGTAATTACTTTTATTGTTTTATTTTCCGGATTATTTATTATTCAAGTATTTTCAAAACAAGAATAATCGATAGCAAAAGATTGTTTTGAAATAAAAAGTAATATAATAAAGATAAAAATTTTTTTCATAAAAATAAATTAAAAAATATACATTTTAAGTATAATTAAATTGTTAATAAATAAAAATTAATTTTTAAAATCTATCGTCCCGTTTCAAATCGGACCACTTTTACTAGAATCTAGAAATTCATAGAATTGATCTAGATAATTATTATTTAAAAGTGTAATTTCTTTTGAGGCTAAATCAAATTTATTTTCTTT
>JAQVGG010000029.1 GCA_028696815.1 Candidatus Altimarinota bacterium | reverse complement strand
ACCATTAAAAACTCTTCTGAGGATTTTTTTATAAAAATCTTTGGAAGAGTTTTTAAGTTGTAGCTATTTGTTGGGGTGAGAAGAGAGAGAAAAATTGTAAAATAATTTTAGAAAGACTGATGCTCCAGTTTTTTGGCTTAAGAGGACAATTAGAAGGGCTCTGAGCTCTGGATACTCCATTGTTTGACATTTTAAAAAATACTCATATTATTAAATAAGTATTTTTTAAAGATAAAAATGGATAGAGATGCTATAGAATTATCAGATGCTTATGAGATTTTGGGTATTGATCCAGTTTCTCAAGAAGTTGTAGAAACGAGTGACAGTATAAATATTTTTTTATGAAGAATTCATCAAGAATCTTTAACTTTAGCTAAAGCTATTATTTTAGCTTTAGAATCTACGAGTTATAATGTAAATATAGTACTAGTTGATATCAGAAATTTGTGAAGATATGCATTTGATTGACAGAAATTTCATATTTGTAGATATCCTGATAGATTTCATTATGTTCAATTTAGAAAAATATGAAATGCCGTAACTTCTTGAGATTCTTTTTGATTTCAAGAGTATGTAGAAGATAAATTTCTCACTTGAATTATATTAAGGATGAACGGCATCAAAGTTCCATGAGAATTGGTTTTTAAGTGAAGACATAATAAAGCTTGAATTCATAAAGAATCATTAAAACAAGCTGATAGATTATTTTGATCTAATCAATTTATCGTACTTAAACCATCTGTTTGAGAATGTTGAAATGGAGTACAGATGTTATCAAGAGATGATATAAAGACAGATTTTTATGATAAACATATAAGATGAAAAGACACTATTTTATTACAAGAAAAAATAGATAGTTATCCTATAGTTATTGATGGTATTAGAAAAGACTGGAATTTAAGAGTTTTAGTTACTTTTGATTTTGAGACAAAAAAATATATTGTAGTTTGAATGATCTGAAGAATAGGTGATGACTGAAAACCTATTAATATATCTAAGTCAGCGGAATATATTTCCTTTGAAGAAATATCTAAATTAGCAGGTTGGACAGAAAAACAATGTAAACAAATAGAACAAGATATAATTGATATAACAATAAAATCAGTTACAGTTATTGTAGATAGAGTTTCTGATAATGAGACTAACTTTGATTTATTAGCTAATCACCAAACATTAGCTTGAGTTGATATTATAGTTAATAAGAGTTTAGAGCCAATAGTTATAGAGGTAAATTCTGCTAATTCAGGTTGATTGTATAAACTTATGAAATATAAATGAATTGAGGCTATAACTCCTATAGCTCATTCAATTATACTTAAAAGTTTTATTGCACAGCAATATATAGAGAAAGAGGATAAAAAGGTATAAATTAAATTATTGAACTTTCCTTAAAATCTCAATTTAATAAAGTTATCAGCTATATGGGAGCGGTCATTTGAAATAAAGCAAAAGACACTTAGAATATTTAATTTTTCAGTGTCTTTGTATTAATTTAAATTATATACATATTTTAAATATTCAAGAACTTTCTTCTATTAATCATAATTTTAACAGTTTTCCATTAAGACGATATGAAACTTGATTAACATCACATGCTAATTCAGATGAAAGACTATGTATACTATGATTTCATTCCATAAGAACTCTAAGAATGGCGATATCAAATAAATCTAATTTGTGTTCTAACATTTTTAAATTCATTTTTAACTTTTCATTATTTACATTAAAAATATGACCTTCTAAAAAATTATAGGAATTACTAGTTTTTCATTCATATCACAAATATTTTGATAGAGTAGAGATATTTGGTCAATGAGAAATAATTACATTAAACCTTGAAAGTACTAATTGATTTATTTCTTTTACTGCGTCTAAGACAACTCATTCTTCTTTTAAAGAACCTATTTTAAGAATTCTTCAGCTGTATCCTAATCAATTTGCTAATAATTCAGCTGTTTCTATTGCTCTTTGTGATGTTGATGTAATTATTTGTACATTATCATTAACTCTTTCGATTAATTGTGATAAATCTTTTCATTTTTCTATACTTTTTAATCGTCAGTTTTCAGTTAATGAACCGGTAGATCTATCATAATGAGCATGTCTATAAATAGAAAAATTATAATCGTTCATATCTATTAATTTAAATAGTATTCGATGAAAAATATAGTTAATTATTGCTTAATGTCAAAACTATTCCACAATATATAAATTTCGATAGAGATAAACAAATTTAACACTCTATTACGCCCCACCACTTTTTAAAAAGTTTAGATAAAGCATTTTTCTCTTGTATAAAGGAAAGGTGCTTTTTTAATATTATTTATTCTACACTTATAAAGTTTCCAATAGTAATCAAATTTTCTCTTACAGATTCACTTACTCTAGTTACTAAAATGTTATATTTTTTTCTTTTATAAACAAATAAATTAGCTCAACTTTTTGATTTTTGGTCCTCTATTTTACTAAATCATAATTTATTAAAAAACTCTTCTTCATGCGAATAAGCAAAAACTATATTGTGTTTTTTTATTTCATCTCATAAAACATATCCTAATCAATTTCATTTTTTTGCAACAAATATACATTCTAATAGTTTTCATTTTTCTCAATTTATTTCATAATCTGATAAAGCAAATCATCATAATATAATTCATTTTTGTTCAAGAATTATTTTTTATCATTAATACTTTTGGAAAATCTTAAAATTTAAGTCTATCTATGATATATTGATATTTATCAATTAAATTAATATGCATTGTAATCCACTCTTTTAGGCTTTGGTAACTATTATCTTTCCTCCACCATTTGACAAATAAAATAAACTAGATATAATAAAAATATCTAATTTATTTTATTATTCAAATTATATGTGTGAGTTACAAAGAAACCTCTGAGAAAATCCTTTTATTGAAAATTGAGTATTGTATTTTAATTGAAGAAGATATACTTTAGTAGAATTTCCATGATTACCTAACGAGCTTAAAAAAGCCTGAGGATTATGATGAATGAAAAGAGATGAGTGAATTTTAAATTTTAGAGGTATCCCAGAAGAATTTTTGCCTTATGCTTTAGTTCATGAATCTTTTTGCTGATTTATTGATGGTAGTTGAAAATGTATTGATGCAGTAAAAAAAGAACTAGATCTTGTTCCTGGTAATATAAAAGAATGATATATACAATGGAGAATACAATTTTTTGAATGAATGTGTAATTATGCTAAAAATAATATTAAGAATTGAGCTTATTATCAGAAACTACTGCAAGAAATGGAGGGATCTTTAAATTATCTTAAATGATTGCTTATCTGATTAAGTATTCAATGAAAACTTCAAGAAATAATGGATTAATTTTATTAAATAGTTTAGATTTTTTTATAAAGCACACAATTATTATACTAAAAAACTAGAAAATATTTTTATTTTCTAGTTTTTTCTTTATGTTTAAAATTTAAATATATTTTTACCTTAATTTTACTCTAACTCTTTTTTCAAGTTCATTTTCAGGAAGTCAAGAAGGATTTGCTTTTTTAAAAATTATATATCAATAATCTGTTTCGGGATTATCATAGTTAAATCTTGCATGAAAAGGTACATAATCTTCGGTCATCCACTCTCAATTTGCGGTTACATAAGTATTTGCTAGAGTATTATTGTTTTCATCAATTACTTCTACACCAAATATAGCTTCAAAATACCATGGTCAAGTAGCCTCACCATTTATTAGTATCTCTTGATTTTGATTTATTTCTATATCAGCTCTTATATAATTTTCTTCATCAGAAAAACTAATTTGGTCTATATAAATAAACTCAGGGTTATTGTAAGTTAGTTTATATACTACACCTTTTCTATCATCAGTTATATATCAAGTTCATCCTGGCATAAGTTGTATATCAACAGGGCGACCAACTACATCTTCATTTTCCTCTAACCATCAGCTTATAAATTTTCTTCTACTTTGTACATTTCACTCATCATCCAATCTGATATACATTATCTTGTATCACGTAGCCTCAGTTCTATTCCAAGATCAATGATAAGCTACAAGTAAATCATGCCAGTAGTTTTCTGGCCATCACTCTTCTGGTACAAAAGCTAGTCATAAAGGAGCACTATGAGCTTGAAGCTCTATATGGGCGGGAGTTTTATCTCTACATGGATCAGCTATATATGTATTTTTATCAAACTCACTATCATGTACATTATTTCCATAACAAATCGGCCAACCATAATCATTTCACATCTCTATTATATTTATCTCATCTGGAGGGGTATCATCTCACAGATTATCTCTTCACATCTCAGTTGCCCAGATATCTCAAGTTATAGGATTTGTTGTCATAAATACAGAATTACGAAGTCCATTAGCAACTTGTTCAAAATCAGATCAATCAGGATTAAATCTATAAATAGAAGCTATTCTCTCATCTTGTTCATAACAAACATCACAAGTTGATCAAATAGAAACATATAGTTTTTCATCTGGTCAAAAAATCAAACTACGAGTAAAATGTCTTCATCAAGCAGGTAAATCTACCAGTTTTTCAGGAGTTCATTCTGTATATAGTGGTATTTTAGATATCTTATCTGTTTCAGCATAGTATAGTGTTAATCAGTCATAACTTAAAGCAAGTCAGTGAGGATTATTTAATCAAGTAAGTATATCGGTTTTATTTACAGCTCAAGTTTGAGATACTCAAAGTAGAGTTATAATTCAGTCTCTTGTACGACTAAGCCAGAAGTTTCATAGTGCATCTGGTCATATTATATCTCTAGCTCATGGTAGATTTTCTGCAAAAATAGATATAGTAAAATCGTCTGATACTTTTAAGTCAAGTCAAGTATTGTCAGTTCAATTATATCATAAAGCTCATGTAAAAGAGGAAGGATCAGTTCAATTATCATTAATAGTTCAGGTTTGAGTAGTTCAAGTACTGTTATTTGGTAGATTATCTTGATTATCTCAAAAATTACAGCTTGTTAAGAGTAGGGTTGAAAAAAGCACTATAAGTACTATCAATTTGTTTATTTTAAGCATAATTTAATAGTTAAATTATAAAACAATATATGATACTGAAATACTTGATATTTGCAAAAATATTTTATCTGAAAATGAAATTATACAAAAAAATAAAAAAGCATTATTAAAAATACAACCCTTGACAAATGTAAAATATTATTTAAAAGTTTGACAAAATTTGAAAAAAAATATAATAATATAAATTAATCTATAATTTTATTTGAAAAATAGTGAAGAAGATTTAAAAAGTATTTTACAGTTACTATTATAAAATAAAAAGTTTTTTCAAGATGATAAAATTAAAATAAACTTATATTTAAAATAATACTTAAATGAATCAATTTAACAGTTATACATTGGAAGAAGCAAATGCTTTAAATCTAACATATGATTTATATAATCTATGAGCAGTATGAGATTTGACAGCAACTTCAATTGCTGAATTTTATGATAGGGTTGATGATATATTAAAAGCACAAGAATTATGACTAGTAGGTAGGTATTGACCAAATACAAGAGATAATTTCATTTATGTAACTAAAAAATGATTAATCGAGATAGGAAAAGATTAGTTTTTTAAAATATTATTTTAAATATGAAAACTTTGGAATTAAAATCTTTGAGAGATGGTGTGGGTGAGAATTGATGACTTGATAGCGTAAAATGAAAAATGCAAGAGTGAGTCGATAAAATATTAAGAGCAAGAGATTATGTATCTCAACAACAATTAGCTTTAAATCATTTTCATCAACATTTTCCATACTTTTGGGCAGGACAAGATGTATGCACAACAGAAGATTTAGTTGTTGATAATCAATACGCATATGAAGTAAAAGTAAAAATAAATAAAAAACATTTTCCAGATTTTGAATTTTTTATCATACATAGATCATTGTTAAATTTATTACGTATATCAACAAGAAGTTGTTTTGCTCAATCATGAATACATGTTATTAGTAATCCAATTCATGATATTACAGATAAACAAATAGATGTATTAAATTCATGAGGCGATATAGAAATTAGAGTATTTGTATTAAATAGCTGAAATGCTTACATACATATTTGAAAAGAAGAATGATTATTTAGATTTTATTGAATAAATCAGATAAAAAATGTAGTAAGATGAAGAGATTTGTATGATTTAGTAAAAAGTTGAGAATTTAAAGTAGAGTGAAATTATTGAGAAACTTGGCAGATGATGGATATAGAAGGTAATTTACTACCTGAAAGTGAAGTTTCAATGTCAGAAAGATTACATTTGTTTCTTACTTGAAATAAATATCAGCCTACATCTGAAGGAATAGTAAAAGTAAATTCAAAAAGAGATTTACCAAAGGTTTTAACACTATCTTCTGAGTTACCAAATACTTGAAATGAACTATTTGAAATCTGAGAAACATCATACGTAGAATTATGAGAGTCAATTGTTTGAGTAATAGAAGAAGGTTGATATGATAATGGTTCAATACATATAAGCTCTCCACTCATTGATCCATGATTTAAATGACCTATAAGAACGGAAATATACTGATGTAGGGATAATAGAAATGAGTTTATAGAAATGATGGTTTTAAGAAAGTAACTTCAATTGTAAAATTTTCATATAAAAAAACTACCATATAAAATATTTTCAATATAATAATGCAAATTTTAGATATTAACAATTATAAATATGAGTGTTTCAAATGAAACAGTAATAAGTTTTAAATGAGTAGATTTTCATTTTGATTTTAGAAAACCTATTTTGGAAGAAGTAAATTTCAATGTGAGAAAATGATCTAAAATAACTATAATGTGACAAAACTGAGCTTGAAAATCAACTATTTTTAAACTCATAAATGGTTCTTTAGAGAAAAAAGCTTGAGTTATAAATATAGATAAAAAATTAACTATCGCGACTTGATATCAAGTAGTTTTACCTGAAGATAAAGAGCTAAGTGTTCAAGCATTTTTTAGAAAATATTTTCCAGATAAAGATGTTTTCAATATAGATAGACAAATCGCTGAAGTACTTGATGTGGTAAATCTGAAGGCTTCACTTGATAAGCAGATTAAAGCCTTTTCTGGATGACAACAAGCTAGACTTTTACTCGCAGCAGCATTGATTCAAAACCCAGATATATTACTTCTTGATGAGCCAACAAATAATCTAGATAAGGATTGAATTTGGCATTTAACTACATTTTTACAAAACTATAAAAAAACAGTTTTAGTTATTTCTCATGATGCTGAATTTTTAAATAGTTTTACGGATTGAGTTTTATACCTAGATGTTCATACTAAAAAAGTTGAACAGTTTGTTTGAGACTACCATAATGTGGTTGAACAAATCAAAAGAAATATGGAAAAAGAAAATATGGCAAATGCAAGACTTCAAAAAGAAGCGCAAGCGAAAAAAGATCAAGCAAATGTTTTTGCTCACAAATGATGAAAATTAAGAGCTGTAGCTAAAAAGATGAGAGAAGCTGCTGCAGAGATGGAAGATGAAGTAGTTGATACAAGAAAAGAGGATAAAACTATAAGAGAGTTTAAAATACCTTTACAAGAATGAATCGGTTGAGTATTGCTTGAGATACATTCTGTTCATATAATGAAAGAAGATGAACCTATAGTAAGGGAAGTTGAGGTAGAAATTAGAAAAGATGATCATTTACTTTTGAGTTGACCAAATGGTATTTGAAAATCTACTTTACTAGAAAAAATAGTAAATGGAGATGAAACTTGATGTAAACTAAAAGAGTGAGTAAAAATAGGATATTATAGACAAGACTTTTCAAATCTTGACTTTAATCAACTAGTTTATGATTGCTTAAAAGAAGCTAGTCCAGAAAATATGCAAGAACAAGAACTTAGAAGTTTAGCTGCATGATTTTTGATTAATTGAGATATAATGAAAACAAGGATTGGAGACTTATCAGAATGACAGAAGTGACTTGTTGCTTTTTGTAGATTAGTTCTTTTAAGACCAGGAATTTTGATACTTGATGAACCAACAAATCATATAAATTTTAGACATATTCCAGTTATAGCTAAAGCTTTAGATGAGTTTGAATGAGGAATGATACTTGTTAGCCATGTTGATGAATTTGTTTGGCAAATAAGAATAGATCAATATTTGGATTTGGATTAGACTTAAAAAAACATTAATTTAATTAAATTAATGTTTTTTTGTTTCTTCTACGATTGTATTTTGAATTATATTTCAGTCATACTCTATTTCTCAGTTTTGTACTTTTTCTAAATAGTTAAAATTATAATCAGAAGCTTCATAAAATTTATCTAAATTATATATTCAAATTACATTTCATCTATCGTTTTTTCAAGCTAACATATGGGAATAGTATTTTCAAAAAATAGCTAATAAGTTTGAATGTATTTTATCATAATTTTGAATTCTTTTGTTGTCTTCTAATCCATAATTTGCAAAGTTTATTGATAATACAGAGTCTTTTAGCATTAGCTTTTGAATATCTTCAAAAAAAGATTTATCTTTAAAATATTTGGGTATTTCTCAATCTCATCCATATACATCAACCAGTATTAAATCATATCTTTTCTTTTTTTTGATTAGGATTTTTATAGCTTCTAACGCATCCATAATATAGAAATCATTAGTTCTTACTTGAAGTTCATTTTTTGCAATATCTATCATGGTTTTATCTATATCAATTCAAGTGATATTTACATTTTCTATATGGTCTTCTAAGTATTTTGCAAATGCTCATCATCAAAATCATATTATCAGCACATCTTTTGGAATATGTTTTATAAAACCTCAAAGTAAACATTTATTTATATAAATACTTTGAGAGTTTTTTTCTTCTACATCATACCAAGAATAAATGGATTCTCTACCAAAAGAATCAGTTATTATTACAAGTATTTCTCAAGATATGTTTTCTACTTCTATAGATTTTGAGTAAAAAGGGGAGTTATAGAATTG
>JAQVGG010000011.1 GCA_028696815.1 Candidatus Altimarinota bacterium | reverse complement strand
TAGTATATTTAATTTCTCTCATTTTTATATTTATTAAAAATTAAATACTTTTTCTTATTTTATTCAAAACACAAAAAAAGTAGAGTCTCTTTTTTATTTGACTCTACTTTCTAGGGGGCACTTCAAACCTAGTCTTTTTTAGTTATAACTTTTTTTATGCTTGTAATCTCAAGTTTTATATTTGATATATTTTCTATCATATAATCTTTAAGCTCTGCTTTTGTGTTAAATTGAGCCTGTGAAAATCTATCAAGATTTTTAGCGTATGATTCCATATTTTTTAGACTCTGAATTATTTGTTTATCTTTACTTGTTAGTTTGTCCTTTGATTTAATTTTTGTTGCTAGTTCATATATAATTGTTTTTACATTATTTGAGAAAGGAGGTATTACTTTTATATACTTTTCTCTATATTTTTTTACTTCTGTATTGTTATTATCAACTATTTTTTTTAGATATGATCAAAGATCTGAATTTAGGTTTTTTAACTCATTAACAATATTTTTTATTATATTTGAAGCAAGATTTTCTTCTACTTTATAGTTTTGTATTTTTATCAATCCTGTTTCCATTCTTTCTAGATTGTAAATTGTCTTATCTATCTTTTCATCTTTTTCAATATTATATTTTTCTTTAAATCATTCAAGTTGTTTTTTTAATTGAACTACATGTTTTTCAAGTAATTTTGCTGAATTTATATTTTGCTCAAAAATATCTTCATAAGTTGAACTTGAATAAGCATAACTTATGTAGAAAGTAGAAAATAATACAGCAATTAATGTAACTACAATTTTTTTCATTTATCTTTTTGTTTCTAGCTAATTATTATTATTATAATCTCAAATAATTTAATTTCAATATAATTTTAATAATTTATGATTGTTGCACTTGATTTAGAAACTACATGACTTGATAATAATTTTGATAAGATAATAGAAATAGCATTGGTAAAGTTTAACCCTATTACTTTTGAAATAATTGAAAAATTCGATACACTTATAAATCCTGGAATTGAGATACCAGAGCTAACATCAAATATAACAAATATATTTAACAAAGATGTAGAAAATGCACCAACTTTTGATTATATAAAAGACAAAGTTATAGAGTTTATATGAGATTTACCTATATTGTGACATAATGTCTATTTTGATAAAGATTTTTTAGTTAGCTATTGAATACCGCTGGGAAACAATATAACTTTAGATACTTTTTTACTTTCAAATATCTTTTTCAGATATGAAAAATCATTAAGTTTGGAATCATTATCAAGTTCTTTTAATTTAGATTTAGAGTGAGCACATAGGGCTTTAAATGATACTATAGCAACTCTTAAGCTTTTTAAACTTATAATAGACAAAACAAAGGATTTAAATGAGCAAGATAAAAAAATATTTTCATATATATTATCTAAAAGTGAAGATTCAGGATTTAGATTTATTTTAGACAATTATGTAGACAAAAAGGAAAAAAATATAGACAAAACAAAGTTTTTAAAATTATTTTTTTCTAATTTTCCTGATAAAAAAGAGTATATTCAATTAATGGAAGATAAAGACATTAAGATTAAAGATTTTAGACAAATTATGTCTAAAATAGAAAATATTGAACCAAGAGAAAATCAAGAGATAATGTATAATGAAGTTTTATCTTCTCTAGATAATAATAAAAAATTAGCTATTGAAGCACCCACATGAGTATGAAAAACATTCGCTTATTTATTGCCCTCAATTCTTTATTCTATAAAAAATTGAGAACAAGTTTATATAACCACAAGTACTAAAGCTTTGCAAGATCAAATTTACTACAAAGATCTTAAATTTTTTAAAAATAATCTAGAATACGATTTTACATATACAAAACTTAAGTGAAAAAGAAATTATCTTTGAATATACACATTTTTAAGGTTTTTTGATGAAGAAGAGTTTTTAAGCAAAGAAAAAACAAGTTTTTTACTGAAAACAATATATTGGGTATTTGACTCAGAAGAATATGAGTTAGATGAGCTAGATTATTACTGATCAGAGTATTCTTTTTTAAGAGAGATAAATGCAGATGATAAGGTGACCTTTTCAGCTATAAATATGTATGAAGATAGAGAACCTGCAGTAAGAGCAAGAAGAAATGCAAGGTGATCAAACATAGTTATCATAAATAACAATATACTCTTTCAGGACATAGATTGAGAGAATAACATACTTTGAAAAGTAAAAAACTTAATAATTGATGAGTCACATAATTTAGAAGATGTAGTTACTAATACATTAAAAAAAGGATTTAGTATAAAAGATCTAGAAAAAACATTTTCGATTGTAGACAATTCTCTAAAAAAACATAAATTTATAGTAGACAATTATAACCAAAAGGTGGATTCGTTACTTTTTGATGTATGATCTATGTTTGATGTGTTTTGAGCATATTTAAGCTTAAAGGTGAGTGAAGATTCAAAATACAAAACTGCTTTAATTAAGTCAGACTTCTTTAATAGTAATATAGACAATGTAGACATAGCATCAATTTCTTTATGATTAAGAATTAAATTAACAGAGTTAATAGATAATTTACTGATAGTTCCAGAAGAAATATATATGCACTTAAGTAAAGAGATTTCTCACTTAGAAATGATACTTGATATAATTTGAGTAGTTCTAGATAAAAACTCAATAAATAAATTTATTTCAATTATATCATATACTGAAAACAAATGATTTTACTTAGAGTATACATTACTAAGTCCCTGAGAATATCTTATCAACAATTTGTGGAACAAATTAAACTCTTGTATTTTAACTAGTGCTACTTTAAAAATAAATGATAGCTTTGACTATATAAGCAATATTTTATGACTAGAGGGATTTGATTTTAAATCTCTACAAACGGACTTTGACTACTCTAAACAAGCCTTACTTTATGTTCCAGATGACTTGGGAAGCATAAAAAACAATATGACAAACATCGTAAACTTTTTACATGATTTTTTTATGGTTGTAAAATGAAGCACACTTGTTTTATTTACAGCTTTTTTTGCAATTAAAGAAGTCTATTCAAAGTTAAATATACCTCTAAAAAAAGAGGGTATAACACTCTATGCTCAATGAATTTGATGATGAAAACATAAACTACTAGACTTTTATAAATCAAATCATGCTAACTCTGTACTATTATGAACTGATACTTTTTGGGAAGGAGTAGATATTTCTTGAGAAAAACTTAAGTACTTAATTATTCATAAAGTTCCTTTTATGGTACCATCAGACCCTATTTTTCAGGCGAGAAGCATACTTTTTAAAAATGCTTTTGCTGATTACTCTCTACCAAAAGCCATAATTAAACTTAAACAAGGGTTTTGAAGACTAATAAGAACAAAAGAAGATAGCTGAATAGTTGTGTTTTTAGATGATAGAATTTATTCTACTAATTGGTGAGAAGCATTATTTTGAGCTTTTCCAGTAAATATAAAATATAAAAAAGGATCAAGTAATGGTTTATTAGAAGTTTTAAAGAAAAATTAGAGACTCTAAAATATGATACCGGTACCTATTCTTATTTTTTAAAATAATTTTACTAAATGTAAAGTTATTTTTTTTGTTTCATTGTTTAAATTATGTTATTCTAATATGGAAGTATTTTTTAACAATTATAATATATGTCTGAAAATCAAAAAATAGACACATCAAATATCTTTGAGGATTTTAGAGATGATAGATCTTTAAAAGAAGAAATAGATAGTATAGAAACTGAAGTAAATAAAGATTCAGTTTACTATATGGGACTTGTATGAAATATATTTAAATATATCAATTTTACATTATTTATACTTTTAATAGTATTTTTTTCATATATTTTTATACAAAAAAGCGAATGAAATACCTTTTATGAAAAAGCTTTTCTTAGCCCATTTTGTAGCATTTTATTATGAGATGCTCAAGAATTTGAAGAATCATATTGTTCTTGAGTAAATACATTATTAAAAAAATATGAGGAGAAATTAGATATTGAAAAAGAAACAACAATTATTAATCTTTTACCAGTATTAAAAGATGTTTATTCAATAAATAACTTTATTAATTCAGAAAAAGTTTCATTTGTAATTAATAAAACAAAAACAAAAGTTAACCCAGTAGATATATTATCACAATTTGATATGTTAAAAAATAGTTTTTTGTCTTTAGATAAAAAACAAATCGTTTGTAATAATATAATAATTATATGAAATACACTAAGTGCTGATTGTTCAGCTTTTACTTCATATTGGGACTCATCTATTCCATGATTTAATTGAGAAACATGAACTGCTAATAAGCTTTGATGAACTTCTATATCAGTTGCAAGTAGTTTTTTAAATTTTATCGAAAAAAGTGAAGAATCTAAGTTTGAGCTTTTGAATAAACAAAAGGTTTTTACTGCTGATAAGTTGGTGTGAGAAACATGATATATTTATAAAACTGATTTTAAAATAAGGCTATCTTACAAAGATGCTGGTTTATCATTATAATTAATTTAATATGGCAAATAAAAAAAGAGAGAAAAACATGGTTATTTTAAGTTTTATTTTATCAATCATTGTTTTTATTATATTATTACTTTTATCACTTTATGTTTATAAAGAAGTATTAAAAGTTCAAGAAACAAAATCCGATTTCAATAAAGTTTTGAATAGTTATAATAGTATAAAGAAAAAAGGATTAAGTTATGATGATTTTACAGTTTTGATAAAAAGAAAAAATTTTGAAAGTGAAGATTTATTAAAAGAATTAAATGATGAATACACGGCTAGTTTACTTGAAAAAATTGATAAAAATTTTTATGATTCAAGTTTTATCAATACATGAAATGTTTCATATATAAAATTTTTAGAAAATACAAAAACTCAAATAGAAGAAAGTAATATAAAAGAAGATTATATAGCAAAAGAAAAACAAATTTTATCTATACTCCCTATGTATGTCTCTGAAGGAGAATTTTATACTGAGGACTGACTTACAGATTTTAAGTTTATTAACTATATTGAGAACCTACTTAGAAAATTTAATCTTGTTACTAGTAGTTCAATCTGAATATCTGAAATAAAACTAGTAAGTAATAACCTAAAAAGTGAAAAAGATATAAACTTACAAGATTCAGGAGTTTATTATACACCATTAAAATTAAACTTGGTATGAACAAAGGCAAACATCTTAAAATTTTTAAATTATGTTAACCAGGTGTGATCAGTTATAGAGGAAAATGGAGATATAATTATAAAAGATAATAATCAAATAACAGAAATTACTTCTGTTAAAATGAAGTATTATATTGATGATTCTAATTTAATAGATAAAAAAGATTTACTTGATTTAATAATAAATTGAACTCAATCAAATGATAAATATGAAATAGAAGCCGAATTAAATTTTTACGTGGTATGAGTACCGTTGTATAAGATAAAAGAAGAAGTTGAAAAAGTAATCTGAAAAACATCTAAAGAAAAATATAATTATTATGTACTAGAGAGCTCTGTTCAACAAAAAATAGAAAAACTTTTAAATACAAATGATAGATTTTATTTAAATAACTTAGACAAAATAAATACATATTTAGGAACTATAAAAAAAGACATAATTACAATTAGTTGAAAGGTAAATAAATGAGAAAATTTAGAAAAAGAGTTTAAAAAAGTACTTGAGTATAAGGATATATTCTTATTGATAGAAAGGGAATTAAATGATATTTCAAATAAGTTAAATTTAAAATAAAAATATGAAATATAATGAAGTAATTGAAACATTAAAAGATTTAATTTATAAGTGAGACGATGTTCAAAAAATATGCGACTATATGATATTAGGAGCAGTATTATTGGATGCTTCAGATATTCATATAGAACCTCTTTTAAACTATGTAAGACTTAGATATAGATCTGATTGAGAGTTAAGAGAAATACTTGAATATCAAAACTTTTTACATCAATGAATAGTTGCAAGATTTAAGATATTGTCTGATTTAAAGATTGATGAATCTCGTAAACCACAAGATGGTAGAATTAGTAAAACTATTGAGGGTAAATCATTAGACCTAAGAGTTTCAACTTTACCTACAGTTCACTGAGAAAAAGTAGTAATGAGAATAGTTGATAAATCAAAAGAAATCCCTGATTTTGAAGACTTATGAATAGAAGGAAAAAATGGAGATTTAATAAAAAAAGCTCTTAGTTTACCAAATGGTATTATACTTACTTCTGGTCCAACTTGATCATGAAAATCTACAACTCTATATTCTGCTTTAGTTATGTTAAATAGAGTAAATGTAAATATAATGACACTAGAAGATCCTGTTGAAAATCAAATTGATGGTATAAATCAATCACAGGTTAAACCTGATATAGGGTATAGTTTTGCAAATGGTTTAAGGACTGCTCTTAGACAAGATCCTGATATCATAATGGTTTGAGAGATGAGAGATAAAGAAACAGTTGATATAGCTATTGAAGCATCTTTGACATGACATCTTGTATTGTCTACAATCCATACAAATAGCGCAGCTGAAACAATTACAAGAGTATTAAATATGTGAGTAAAACCATTTTTATTACCAGCTTCATTTAACATAATTATTGCTCAAAGACTTGTAAAAAGACTTTGTCCACATTGTAAAAAAGAAGTTAGTTTTAGTGAATTATGAGAAGAAGTATTAAAAAACATAAAACATGCAATTTCAATTACACCTAAACAAGAACTTGAAAGAAGGGTATGAGATAAACTAAAAAAACCAGTGTTTTATAAGGCTGTTTGATGTGACAAGTGTGATTGACTATGATATAAATGAAGAGTTTGATTATATGAAGTTTTAGAGATTTCTCCTTGAGTTAAAGAGATGATACTATCTTGATCATCAGCATTTAATATAAATAACCAAGCTATAAAAGATGGTATGATTTCTCTTGAACAAGATTGAATAATGAAAGCTTTAAATGGAGAAACTTCTTTAGAAGAAGTGTATAGAGTAGCTAAAAGTAGTAATAAATAATATTTATAAATAATAAATCTATTATGATAGATGTAAAAAAAATTCAAGAAAAGAGTGCTATGGAAAAGCTTAATGAAATGCTTATTTCTATGCAAACTATAAAGACAAAAGAAAAAGTTATATTTTATAGACTTTTGTCTACAATGGTAAATGCATGAATGAGCTTATTAAGATCAATGATGGTACTGGAAAAACAAGAGAAAAATCTTGTTTTTAAAAAGATATTGTGAAGATTTTGTGAAGAACTTAAATCATGAAAAAGTTTATCAGAATGTCTAGGGCTTTATCCTTCATCTTTTTCAAATGCAGAGGTTTGAATAGTTAGGTCTTGAGAAAAAACTTGAAAGTTAAATACAGTATTGTTAGATTTAGCAAATCAAGTAGAAAAAGTAGCTTCTATATCAGGTAAACTAAAATCTGCCATGATATATCCATTATTTATACTAGTAGTAGTTTTTTGAGTTGTATTTGTTATGATGACAATGGTTGTTCCTAAACTTCTTGATATATTTGAAGATAAAGCTTCACTTCCAGCTTCAACTCAAACCTTAATAGCTTTATCAAACTTTTTTACCCACTATTGGTATTTGATAATTATATTAGTATTTGGAATTATAGTTTGAATTTCATTGTGGAAAAAAACAGCTTCTTGAAGATATTTATTTGATAGTATTATATTAAAGGTACCTGTATTTTGAGAAGTTGTAAGAAAAATAATTTTATCAAAATTCTCTAGAATATTTGCATGATTAATATGATCTTGAGTGTCTATAGTTGAGTCATTGAGAATAACTTCTGATGCGGTATGAAACGAAGCATATAGACAAAGACTTTTGCTTCTTAGTGAAGATGTCAAAGGAGGTATCAAAATATGGGAATCAATAGATTCAGATGAGTTCTTCCCAGAAATGGTTACACAGATGATACAGGTATGAGAAGAAACAGCTAAACTTGATCAAGTTATAGTAAAGGTTGCAGATTTTTATGATGAGCAGGTTGACAATACAATTACAAATCTAAACAAATTACTTGAACCATTTATAATTGTATTTTTAGCAGTTGTAGTATGATTTATAGCAATGGCTATTATGCAACCAATTATGAATTTAGCAGATACTGTAAGTAATAGCTAAAAGAAAAAAGAAAGAGAAAATAAAAAAAGAGGTGATTAATTACCTCTTTTTGTTGTATTTTACTTATTTTTAGCTATTTATACCTATTAAATAATCTATTGACTTTTTCTTTAAATTTCAGATAATGTAATTACACGGTTTCTCTCTTTAAAAAGCTTATGTGAAGAGTGTGTGAAATATGACTTTGCACATTTGACTTTATTTATAAAAACAAATATTATATAGCACGTTAATTTTTACAGTTCTTTAACATAGACTGATTAACTAAAAAATATTTACAAACCTTATCTTTGTTTGTTATGTCTTATTAACAACTCTGGAAAATAGATAAGCAATCTGTTGCTTGTTTGTTTCCCAGGGTTGTGGACACAACAATGGGTTAAGGCTTTAACCTTTTTTGTATGTTTTTATTTATGATACCAAAAAATAAACGTATAGCTGTATTGCATCCTCGAGTTTTTGAGGTGTGATGAGCTGTTAATATGATGATTTACCTTTCATATATTCTTCAAAATAAATGAAATAATGTAGCTTTATATACTACTAAACTCAACAAAGATAACTTTATAGGAAAAATTAATTTTCCTATAGAAGAAATTAGCTTTAGACCTAAATTTATAAGTTATTTAATTATAGCTTATAAGATTAGAAACTATGAAATAATATTTGCATGAAACTCTCCTATGCATTTTGTAGGAGTTTTATCAAAATTACTTTTTAGAAGTAAGGCTAAGTTATTTTGGTGGAATCATCATTATCCATGGTATCATACTAAAAAACATTCATCTTTCTTACTTAAGGTTAAAAGGCTCTTAGAAAAGTTTTCTGTAAAATACATAGATGTATTAATTGCAAATAGCTTATATATAAAGAGTTCTTTAGAAGATATCTTCTGAGAAAATAATCAAATTAAATTATTGTATCCAAGATGTAGAGATGAGTTTTATAACTTGACTCCGTCAAAAGATACTAAAAAAACAAAAATAAATATTTTTACTTACTCTAGATGGGTTGAGTGAAAAAACATAAAAATTGTTTTTGAAGCTTTTTCTAAGCTTTCAAAAAAATATGATTTTAATTTGATTATAGGTTGAGAAGGAAAACAGTTAGATGTATTCAAAACTAAATACTCTAACAACAAAAATATAATGTTTCTTTGAAGTCTAGATGATAAAAAAATTATCAAAAACTTAAGAGATGCTGATATATTTTTATTTCCTTCTCTGGTTGACTCTTTTGGTATGGTGGTTTTGGAAGCTATGCTTGCAGGACTACCTATAGTTTGATTTGATTTTTGATGAGTTTCTGAACTGGTCAAAAATTGAAAAAATGGTTTTTTGGTAAAATCTGATAAAGATTTTATCTCAAAACTAGAAACTCTATTAAAAGATGAGGATCTCAGAAAAGAGTTTTCAAAAAATTCTTACCATATAGCTGTTTCCAATTTCTGATCAGGTGTATTTGAAGAACAACTATCTAAAGTTTTTTCCTAGGTATAAAATTTTATTTACTAAATAAGATTACACATGAACTTATTTAAAAAGATTATAGCTACTATAGCTCTATCTACTATGGTTGTAGTTTCTACTGCTCCATCAGTTGGTGCATATAGTACTGCTGCTCTTGAAGCTGCTAATACATTAGCTTCTCAAGGGATAATTAATGATAACTCAGCTAATCCAGCTGGTTACAACTTAGATCAAAACGTTCTAAGACAAGAAATCGCTGCTGTTACTATGGGTGTTGCAGGTTTAACTAAAAAAACAACTTGTGATAACTTATTTACAGACGTTTCTGCTACAACTCCAAATACTTGGGCTTGTTACGTTGTTGAAACTCTTAGAGTTAACAATATGATAGCTGCTAACGCTAAATTTAATCCAGAAGCTAACATAACTAAAGCTGAAGCTCTAGGTATGGTTGTAAAAGCTGCTTTTGGTGCTGATTATAACTATGATTCTACTTTATCTACTTCTTGGCAAGAACAATTAGTAGCTTTCGCTTCTGAAAACGGAATAGTTTCTGCTTTCACTGATTATAATACTCCTGCTACTAGAGGATGGGTATTTGAAGCTGCTACTGCTTCTATGGATGCTGCTGTTATGGCAGGAGAAGATGATGACCTATTATCTGGACTATTAGATGGTCTTGATGATATGGATGATGATACTACTGATACTAACGGTGGAACTACTGTAGTTGTTCCTACTGGATCTAGTATGTCTGTAGAATTATCTCCAACTACTTCATCTGCTAAATCTATACCAAATTCTGGTACAGTTACTTTTGGTAGTTTTGATTTTACTGCTGGTAACCAAGATACTACTCTTGAATCTATAAGAGTTGTTAGAACAGGTCTAGGTGATAGAGCTGATTTTGATAGAGTATGGATGGAAAAAGATGGTGTTAGAGTTTCTGGTAGACAAACTGTTGGTTCTGATGAATCAGTTTATATAACTTTTTCTCCTGCTTTCGTTATTAGAGCTGGTGAAACTGAAACATTAGACTTAGTTGCTACTTTAGATGGTGATACTGGATCTCAACATAGTTTCTCTATAGTATCTGCTTCAGATATAACTGCTAGCGCTTCTATAGCTGGAAACTTCCCAGTTTCTACTTCTACAATGACTACTGCTAACTATACTGTTGTTCCTGTTGCGTATGCTACTTCTGGTTCACCTTCTACTTATAGAGCAGGTGATACAAATGTAGAATTAGCACAATTTAAATTAACAAATAATGCTTGAAATGATAAATCAGTTACTTTTAAATCTATCACTTTAAGAAATGACGGTGATGGTGATATGGATACTAATTTATCTAACTTAGCTATTTATAGTAATAATGTAAAAATATCTAGTGATTATTCATTTGATGGAAAAAACGTTACTTTTACTGTTAATAGTTTAGTAGATTTTGGTAGAACTGAAACTTTCTATGTTAGAGCTGATGTAGATTCTGTTGATTCAACAGACGGTGATACTTATAAATTTACTCTAAGATATACTGACGATTTAATCGTTGATGAAACTGCTACTGGTTTTAGAGCTTCTATTACTAAATCAGGTACTGCTATATCATATAAAGTTACTGGTGGTGATATTATCTTATCTAAAGCTACAACTTCTAGTTCTCAAACTGTTGCTCCTGGAACAAACGATGTAGTATTATTAGATGCTGTATTAAAAGTAAATCAACCTATAACTGTGGAAGATTTAACTGTTACTCATACTAGTATGAACTTATTCAATTATTTCTCTTCAATAAAATTGATGATAGGAAATAGTGTTGTTTCTACTTATACTCCATCTAGTGCTACTGGTACTACTTTTGATTTAGAAGGTACTGCTACTATTAACTGAGATACTACTTTAAAAATCTTAGCTAATGTTAAAACTAATGCACCTAATCTTTCAAGTTTTGCACTTAATAGTATAGATATGGGAGATTTTGCTATAGTTGAATACGCTGCTAATGGTAACTCTGTTGATACTAATCAAAAAGTTGGTTCAGCTTCTGCTGTTACTACTACTATTGGTTCAGCTACTCTAGTTATGACTAGAAATGATGGTATATCTAACCAAGATGTTACTGTTGGTTCAAGTAACCAAACATTAATGAGTTTCTCTATGAGAGCTAATGATGTTTCTCCAGTAACTGTTACTAAATTAACATTTGCTCCTGCTTCTGTTTCTGGTTCAGGTGTAACTGCTGCTAATGTAACTAATGTTAAATTACTTGTTAATGGTTCTGTTGTTTCTACTAAAAATATGTCATCTTGAAATGCTGATTTCAATGATATAAATATAGTAATACCTAAAAATGATGCTGTACAAGTTTCTGTTGTTGCTGATTTCTCTACTGCTATAAATGTAAATGAAGAATTCCAATTAGAATTAACTAATGTTGAAGCTAGAGATTCTAACAGTATAACTTTAGTTACTAGTGGTACTGGTGATGCTGTAACTGAACCATCTAATGGTGTATTATATACATTTAAAGGTGCTGGTACTGCTACAGTTGCTTTAAACTCATCTACTCCAAATGCATCTATCCTAACTCCTTCTACTTCAGAAGTTGAATTAGCTAGATATACTCTTGGAGCTCAAAATGATGCTTTAAAATTAACTGACCTATACTTATACAACACTGGATCTGCTGATCTATCATCTAGCTTAAAAACTATAAGCTTATATGATACAGCTGGTAACAAATTAGCAGGAGGTTCTGTTTTAGGAACTGGTACTGTTCAATTTGCTCTAGGTTCTACATCTTCTTTTGTAATACCTAAAAATACTTCTAATTCAGTAGTTGTTGTTAGAGCTGCATTTAACGATGTAACTGCTGCTGCTCAAACTAATAAAACTATTAGATTAGCTGTTGGTACTCTTGCTGGAATCTCTACTGTTTCTGGTACTACTGATGGTGTTAGATTAGTTTCTGAAGCTACAGGTGATACTGTTACTTCAGTAAGTGGTGAAGAAACAGCTATTGCTAAATCTCACCTACTTGTTAGATCTAAACCAACTCTAGCTGTTTCAGCTGCTGCTACATTAACTACTCATACATTTACTGTAACAGCTGATGCTAACAATAGAATTACTCTTTCTGGAGCTACTATTGACCTACAAAATCCTTCTTCTTCTACAGGTGCATTTATCCTGTATAAAGATCAAGAAATTTCTGGTAATAGTATAGCTACAGGTATTATAGCTGCTGGTTCAAATGAATTAACTCTTACAGGGTTAGACACTGAAATCTCAGCTGGTACAACTAAAACATTTATCTTAAAACTTAGTGGTGGTATGTTAAGTGGTAACGCTGCTAATGCTAAAAGAATCATGACTGTACAAGATGTAAGTTATGTTGATATGATGAATACTGGATGAAATGTAACTATTTCTTCTGTTTCTTCTTACTCTAATGTTGGATTACCAACTGCTGAATCTACTTTCACTTACTAATATTTATTAGTTTAGTCTAAGTCTATTCAACAAAAAAATCCCTTTCCAAGCTTCGTGCGAGGAGGGGATTTTTTTGTGTCCAAAACCGAGACCGGTCTCCTATAGGAGGTACCGGTACCCTTTTGATTTGACTAAATAAAGTATTTAATTATCATTGATATGATTTTACTTGGTACCGGTACCTATTATGTGAAGATGAAATGCAAGAGATCCATTTGTAGAAAATTGATATTATCATATTTATAATAGATGATATAATAAATCTGTTATTTTTAATAATAAAGATTGTTTTGTTAAGTTTTATAAATATCTAATAGCATTAATAAATGAATACAAAGATATAAAAGTTGTATCTTATTGTTTATTACCAAATCATTTCCATTTTATCATACACAATAACGGCGGTACCGGTACCCAGATTTCGATGTTTATGAAAAGGTTACAATGAGCATATTCTGTTTGGCATAGAACAAAATATCCATTGGAAAACAAATTACCATTTTTTGAGTGAAGATTTAAAGCAAAATATATATGAGATGAAGCTTATTTATACCAATGCATAGCATATGTTAATTTTAATCCTCTAAAACACCAACTTGTTAAAGATATAAAAGATTACCCATATACAAGTTATCATCAGCTTACTACAGAAAAAGAAAAAGTAAATCAATACAAAGATATGATTTTGGATGAGTTAGAGTTTTAATTTTATCTCTTAAATTTCTTTGATTTTACAACTAAAAGAGTATAATTAATAGCATAATATTTTCTAATTATTTATTTATGAAAAAAATACTTATTTTTATTTTGTCTTTTTTAGTTATTTCGCAAACAAGTGCTTTAACTATAATTTCTCAAGATAACCAAAACTTTTACCAATGACAAGGAGTTCAAACTATTTCACCTATACAAATTACAATTGAAAATGATAATGAAATAACAAAACAAAACTCTTTTTCTTTAGTTCTGCCTCTAGATGCAAATATTAGGTTTAGCGATGATTTTTCATGATTGAGTATAGCTTGACCTTGAGCTTCAAAATTATTACCATGAGCAATAATTAAGCCAAATTTAAGAGTTGTAAATTTTAAAGTAAATGATGATTTCAAAATTTGAGATAATTTAACTATTTCTTGATTAAAGGTAGTTATTTATAGTAAACCACAGTGAACTAAATGAGTATGAATAGATCTAAATAATGATGGAGTTATTGATTACCAAAGTCAAAATTGAGTTAGGGTATTAGATACTTTTACTTATTCAGACACCTTAGCACCAAGTGAAGTTTTTAATCTGACTTGAAGTATAGTTGATAATACAATTACACTAAATGCAGATATACCATGAGATATTGATTTTCAAGGAGTTCAAATAGATAATTTAGATAAAAATAGTAGTGTTATTTATAGTTTTTTTAGACCAGATATAAATAATTATTCATATAATTTACAGTCAGGAATAGAGTTAATAAGGATAAGAACTGTTGATGTAAGAGCAAATTACTCAGTATGATTTACGCATCCAATTAGTTATTTTCAAAATCAAGAAACTATAGAAACTATAGAAGATGTAGAAGATCCTATATCTTGTGCTCAAGTAATTACTTATTGAACTAATCCAGTTACTTGAGAATGTAAAATGTATCCTACCCCTTGTGATGTTCCAGAAGGCTATATTACTTCATATACATGATGTCCAACAACAGAAACAGAAATAGAGTCATATATTCCTTCTTTTTCTATAAAGAATAGAACTTTGTTAAATAAGTTTATTTCTGTAATAGATTGATTTATAGCAAGAAATACGGAAATAAACCAAGATGTAGAATCAAAAAATGATATTATGGAAATAAGAAATGGTATAGCTTGAGAGTTAGAAAATTATGATGTTGCTAAAACTAGACTAGAAAGATATAGAATAGTTAAGAAGTTAGCTCAACTGATTTGAAATCTCAAAATAGCTGTTAAATAACAAAAAAAAATGAAGTTTCAAAACTTCATTTTTTTTTGTTATTTAATCTCAACTAACTCAACTTCAAAAGTAAGAGTTTTTCAAGCAAGTGGATGATTCATATCTAAAGTTACATTTTCTTCATCAGCATCAATAATTTCAAGTTCACCAAATTGAGTTGGAATTTTTTCTCATACTACGAGTTCAAATCATGCTGCAGAAAAAGAAGATAGATCAGCTTTTGTTATAACTTGTTTAGCTTCTTCGCTATATTCTCCATAAGCTTCTTCAGGAGTTAATGTTAAAGTCTTTTTCTCTCAAACATTCATACCAACTACTCAAGCATCAAATCATTTAATCATTTGCCCAGCTCAGACAGTAAAAGGAAGAGTTTCTCCTCTATCATAACTAGAATCAAATTGACTTCCATCTTCTAAAGTACCTCTATAGTGAACTGCTATTTCATCTCAGTTTTGTACTGGTCATTGTTTTTTTTCTGCCATGTTTTCTTGGTTAGTATTTAAATTATCTCTAGAATTTTCATTATTATAACAACTAGCAAGTGTCATAAGTGATGCAATACTTAAAAGTATAAAAACTTTTTTCATATAAAATTGTTACAAATTAAACTTTCTTTTTAAGCTTTATTTTATTATTTTTTATATTTCACTCAAAAAGTTGTAGTAAGTATTTTAAGAACTTTTCTATATTTGCAAAACTTTTTATTGAGCTTCTGAGTCTATTTAGATTTATAACAGTAAATCTTACTTCTTTATCCAGATCTAAAAATCTTTTTAATTCTTCAAGCGTAGTATTTTCTTCAAAGTCTATTTGATAGTTTATACCGACTTTTTTTATGTTTATTATCTTGTAAGAACTAGCATATATCTTCATCTTTAACATATCAAACAGATTTTGAGCCTCAGGAGGAAGTTTAGAATTTATAAGTTTGAAATCTTCAATAACTCATTCTAGTTCTTCTATATCGTTAACAGATTCTATCTCTCTATAAAAGTTTATCTTATCTAATTCACTAGCAAAATATTCATCAGGTATAGATAAGCTTATATTTAAATCTATCTTGGTGTCTATTTTTCCCTCAGACCTAACCCCTCTCCCTTGAGGTAGAGGGGAATTTAATTGTTTCTGCTCCTTCTCTTCCAAAGGAGAAGGTTGGGATGATGTAGACAACTCCTCTATCTTTTCTTCAACCATTTTTAGAAACAAGTTGACACCTATTTCACTTACTTGTCCACTTTGTCTAAAACCAAGCAAATCTCATCATCATCTTATTTCTAGGTCTTTCATAGCTAGCTCAAATCATGCTCAAAGATAACTATATTCGACAATTGTTTTCAATCTTTTTGCCGTGTCTTCTTTTAGATTTTCTTTTTTATATAACAGATAACAGTATCATTTTTTATCACTTCTTCCAACTCTTCATCTAAGTTGATGTATCTGACTTAATCAAAACTTTTCAGCATCGTTTATAATCATTGTATTTACATTTGAAAAGTCTATACCATTTTCTATAACTGTTGTGGACAGTAGTATGTCATACTTTTTATGTTTGAAGTCAATTATTCTTTTTTCTAACTGGTCACCCGGTAATTGTCCATGAGTGACTACTATCTTTTTATCTGGAAATATATTTTCAAGTAGCTTTTTAAAGTTTTCTATGTTTGAAACTCTATTGTGGACAAAAAACATCTGTCATCATCTTTCGAACTCTCTTATTCATGCCTCTAATATAACATTATCATAGTATCTACTTATGATTGTTTGTATATTTTGTCTACCATATGGAGCATTCTTTAAAATAGAAATTTCTTTTAAACTCGACAATGCCATGTTTAGACTTCTAGGTATAGGGGTGGCTGACATAGACAGTACATCAATTGTTGTTTTATATGATTTAATCTTTTCTTTATCCCCAACTCAAAACTTATGCTCTTCATCAACTACAATCAGTCATAGATCTTTAAAAATTATCGAGTCACTTAATAGTTTATGAGTTCATACTATTAAATCTAGTTCTCAGTTTTGAAGCTTTTTAATTGTTTGATTTGCGTTTTTTACTGATTCAAGTCTTGTAAGTATTCATATGCGCATACCTGTATTTCTAAATCTATCTAGAGCTTTTTCATAGTGTTCATAAGCTAAAACAACCAACGGAGCGATAAGTATAGATTGTTTTTTATTAATAAAAGCTCTATAGATTGCATTGAATGCAATTTCTGTTTTTCAAAATCATACATCTCAAACTATAAGTCTATCCATAGGAATAGGTTTAGACATATCATTTAACACCTCTTCAATAGTTTTTGCTTGATCTTCAGTATATATATAAGGAAAACTATTTTTAAAAGCATCTTCTTTTGTTTTATCTCACAAGAAATTAAATCATAGATTTATCTTTCTGTTTGCATAAATTTCTAGAAGCTCAGAGGCAATTTGCTCTACATCTTCACTTGCTTTTTTTAGTTTCCTTGCCCACTCTGTAGTATTGAGTCAAGTAAGCTTTGGTTTTTCTACTCAGAGATATTTATTTACTCTTGAGACTTCTGTTATAGGGACAAATAATTTGTCATCATTTGCGTACTCAATCTCTATGTATTCTTTTATTATTCCTGAGAGTTCTTTTTTTACTATTTGTTTAAATATTCAGATACCATGTTCTATGTGAACTATATAGTCTCAAGGAGTTATTTTTAGAAGTAAATCTAAATCCGCACTTAAGTTTTTCCTAATCCTTTTTTTTGTAAATACTTTTGATATTATATCATCACAGAGGAAGACCTCACCCCCTAGCCCCCTCTCCTTTGTAGTAGAGGGTGAAATAGAAAAACTTTTTAGGACATTCAAAGATACTTCTTTTATTTCAACTTCATTTATAGAATTGTATTCTAAAAAATTTTTTACAGTTTGTGAAGATTGTGTGAAGATAGTAGTTTTATTTTTTGATAAAGTATTTTTTAAATCATCTATAGTTTCCATTTTAGGAAAATCTATTTCTAAGTTTTTTATAGCTATATTTTTATTTCAAACAAAATCAAAACTACAGTAGTTTTTTAGTTTTTCATTTAAGATGTCATAGTATGAGTTAAAATCAAGGGAATCAATGATAGTGAAAGTAAGAGGGGAGATTAGCTCTATGATAACAACTGAATTTTTTGAGTTTAATTCATAATCTATTAAACTTTTATTTTCTCAAATATAAAATTCTTGTATACTACTAGTTTCTTTTTTGAACTCTGATGTTATAGTTGTCTTAGTTATTTCTTCGATGCTATTTCACCAAAAACTTATGTCATATCTAGTTTTTGAGTCTGGAGAGACTATACTTAATATATCTCATGATTTTCTATAACTTCACCCTACTAGATATTCTGAAAACTTAAACGATAAACTAACGAGCTTTTTTATAGCATCTTCTATATCTATACTTTCTCATTTTTTGAAGTATAAAGACTCATATTTTATCTGCTCTATATCTTTAAATTGCCTCTCAATTAACTCAGTACTTCAGATAAAAAATCACTCTTTATTTAACAATAAATCAACTATATTTGATAAATTATCAAGCTTTTTATAGGGCATAAACAAATAATCAAGTATCTTTGCATAGGTTTCTATATCTTTTTCTGATTCAACTAAAAGCAAAGTTGATTTTAGTTTCTTTACATTTTCTTTTAAAATAAGTGATTTTGAAAAATAATTTCAACTGTTTATGTAACTTGTATTTTGCTCTAATTTAAACATTTTTATAAGGTGATAGGTTGTAGGAGACAGGTTATAGGGAGTATATTTTATTTAATAGAAATGTAAACATATAAAACTTAAAAGTTGATTTTTGATAAAAAATACCATAATTATACATTAATATGGTACCGGTCTTTCAGTTAGAAAGTTTTAACTTAAATTAAAGCATATTGCTTCTAGAAACAAAGACCGGCACCTTTAGCAAAGTTATTTATTAAATTAAAAAAGTGAACTTATTTATAAATGCTGTTTCAGAGTCTTGAGTTTTTATAATTTTTAACTCTGATAGAAAGATAATCGCGAGAGAAAATATACAAGTTTTGGGGAATGAAAGCTCAAAGCTTATTTGATTATTGGATTCTTTTTTGTCAGCAAATAACATATCATACTATGATTTGGAGAATATAGTTGTGGTTTCTGGTCCTGGAAGTTTTACTGGAATCAGAACTATATCTTTGATAGTAAATACTATTAATTATGTGATTAAGAAAAATATAACTGATATAAATTACTTTGATTTATTTAAGAATTATCCTATTTGCAAACCAAGCTCAAAAAGAGATACGTTTATAAAAAAATGACAAGATTATGATATTGAAGTTATTCAAAACCCAGATTTAATAAACTATTTTGATCTAAATAATATAAGTGAAATTTATTGAGAATTAAATCCTACTTTTTTTGATAAAATCAAGGCTCTTGACGAGATAGATTACGAAAGTATAATTTGAGAGATTAAATTTAAAAAAAATAGTCAAATCAGACCACTTTATATTAAGAAACCAAGCATTACATAAGGAAAATGATGTTAAAAAGTTTGAATAAATAATTTATACAATTTTTATAGTTAATTTCAATATTATGATTAAATTACAAAACATGAGAGAATGAGAAGTAGTAGAAAAAGTTGTTAGAAGGCATTGGATGGCTTTTCTCAATGTGTGGGGATATGCTATATTATCAATAGCATTTGTAATAAGTTTATATTTACTTTTTTGATTTCAATCTTGGGTAAATCTTACAGTTATTATATATACTATGGTAGCTATATTATTATTATTTATACTTTGGCTTAACAGTGAACTTGATATGTATATAGTAACAAATAAAAGAATTATTTGAGTTGATCAAATATCTTTTTTGGATAGACAAGTATCAGAATGTAGTTTAAAAGATGTTCAAGAAGTAAACTCAAATACTAAGTGATTATTTGCAAATTTACTAAACTATTGAAGTTTAACTATCCAAACCGCTTGAAATGCTAGTAATTTCCATATGAGTATAGTACCAGATCCATTAAAATGTGCAAGGCAGATATTAAATATAGTTGATCATAATAAGAAAAAACCTACATTGGAGGAGTAGAAAAAAACAAGAGACCGGAGTTTTTTAATAAGACCGGTCTCTTGCAAGTTCTACTTTATAAACATAGCGTCTCAAAAAGAGAAAAATCTGTATTTAGAGTTTATGGCATGTTCATAGGCTTTTTTTATGTTTTGTTTTCATGCAAAACTTGATATAAGCATCAAAAGAGTTGATTTTGGTAGGTGAAAATTTGTTATCATGGCATCTACAAACTTCCAAGAGTACCCAGGATATATAAAAATAGAAGTTTCTTTATTTCAACTTGATAGCATTCACGAATCATCTGCAAAGCTTTCAAGTACTCTGATAGATGTAGTTCAAACAGCAATTATTCTTTTTCAAGCTTGCTTATAAGAGTTTAGTCTTTTAGATACATCTTTTTCTAATTCTATATATTCACTATGCATCTTATGTTCAAGTATATTTTCTGTTTCAACTCACATAAATGTTCCAAGTCATACATGAAGCAACACTTTTTCGAATATAACTCATTTTTTTTCTAACTTCTCAATAAGTTCAGGAGTAAAGTGAAGTCATGCAGTTGGGGCAGCAACAGATCATGAAATCTCATTAAAAACTGTTTGGTATCTGCTAGAGTCATCAAGTTTTTCTTTTATGTACGGTGGTAGAGGTACTTGTCAAAGGCGTTCCACTATTTCTAAAAACTCAAATCATCATTTAGAAAACTCAACTATTCTTCATTTGTCTGAGATATCTTTTATACTAGCTTCAAGCTTAGTTTCTCAGTCTAAAATAAACTTAACTTCTTTTCAAGGTTTTAGTTTTTTTCCAGGATATACAAGACAATCCCATGTATTATTAGAGATTTGTTTATGAAGAAATATTTCTACTTGCTTTCCTCAGTCTATTTCTCAAATCAGACGAGCATTTATGACTTTTGTTTTGTTTAATACTAGCACATCATTTTCTCCTAGCTCCTCAAGTAAATTATAAAAATGCTTATCTTGCAATTCTCAAGTGTCTTTATCTAGGATTAAAAGTCTTGAATGATCTCTAGGTTCAATAGGAGTTTGTGCTATAAGCTCTTCTGGTAGATGGTAGTCGAATTCTGAAAGTTGCATTTTGTGTAAAAGTAAATTATTAATTTATGGTATTATATGATTAAAAAATTTTAGTCAAAAAAAGCTAGTCCCGCTTTAGCGGGACTAGCTTTTTTTGTATGAGAAAAACTACCAGCATTTTAATCTGGCAAGTCTTTCTTTTTTACTTATCTTTGTTATGCAACATAAGTTAACAGACTTAATATGTTTTAAGTTTCTGTATTTGATACGGGTTTTCATAAGATTTATAATTGTCAATTATATTTAAAGTTTATATCTTCTATATCAAATAAATATCATAGTTTTTCAATAATAGAAGGTGAAACAATAACGCTTTCATTTTGAACTTTAGGATTACTAGATATGATTCAAATTATTTTATTTCATTTAAACTTAAATTCTACATCTTTTGTAAATTCTTCTCAGTTTTCACTTAAGAATAAAAATCTAACTACTTCATTTTTTTCGTTCTCTGATAAAACTCATGCTTGTTGTCTTACTTTATCATAATCTAGGGTGTTATCTTTTTTTAAATATTCTTGTAATTCGTTATCCTCAGCAAAAGCTGTTTCTGCAAGTAAATATCATCATATAGCAATTATAGCCAGAGCTTTGACTTTTCACTTTAATCATTTTGTCATTTCTACAGCTCTTTTTCAAACTTCTTCAAATCAAGCTTTATCTAATGATGCTATAGCTTTTCATAAAGAATATATTCATTCTCAAGTTCATCTAGCTATATCATATAAATCAAATAATGGTTTTCACATATATCTTAAAATTCAAGGTCAACCATTTCTATATAATTCTTTCATTAAAAAGACTGTATCCATTCATATAAGAGCTCATCATATACCGGCTTCTATAGGGTTTTCTATTTTCCATCAGTTCTCCCAATTAAATCCTGATTCTCATATTAACATGAAAGGTCATATCATAGGTATTAAGTATAGAAATTCTTTTTGTATAGATTCAAAAAATGGTTTATCAGAATTGGCAGCAATTCATGCTACCATAAATATAGGCATCTTATCAAATATAGCTCAAGCTAATTCTGGTGTTTTTTGAAGAAGTCATTTAAATTTTTGTCAGAAATCTTTAAATTCATCAACTGAGTTAAAATGAAATACTATTTTATCTCATAATCTTGATATCTTAGCTGAATCTAAAACCTCATTAGTTTTACCTAGTAACCTACCTAGAGTACTTCAGTGAAATACTTGTTTTTGGTATTTTACTATATTTTCAAATTTTTTATTTAGTTCATATATTTCTCAACTTGGTCAAAATCAGAAGTTGTTTACACTAAATCTTTTAAATTGTTGTCAGCTTCATTTAGTAAAACCTTTTTCAAAACTATCATTTAGTGCAGTTTTTAAGCTTGTCATATCTGTAGCTCACTTAGGAAGCTCAAGATTTGCACTTTCAAACAATTTTTTAGCCTTATCAAAATTTCAGTCAGCCTCTCTAATTATATCAAGTATTCTATAATTTGTTTGAACATGTTTTAAGTTAGCTAAAGCTTCATTGATTATTTTTTTTCATGCTTCCGCTTCTGGTGCTGCTTGAGACATTGCAACAGATATCTTATCAAAAGCTTCTATTTGTTGTTTATAGTTTCAGAAGGCCGCATTAGCTCATAATCTCCAACTTTTTACAGATGTGTTAGTTATTGCTTCTACACCAAGTCTTGTTAGAGTTTCAGATACTCTACCTAGTAATCCAAGAAATAATCAACCTTTTCTATATACTAAAGCTACCAATATATGTTTTTCTTCTGGGCTCATTTCACTAAAGCCTTTATGAAATGTCTCTATATCTATATGTTCACTAAGTCATAAAGAAGAAGAGGTAAGGCTTATAATTTCTCAACTAGTTTCAATAAACTCCATTCAAAATGCTGATATAGGAACTATACCTTTTATAATAAGTCATGCGGTAAATCATAGTCAATTTAATCAAGCTTCAAATATACTTCAGTATAAATCTTTTATTCTCAGGTTTTTTTTGTTTATAGCATCTAAAATAGTTGTAATATTATCATCAGATAATCTAAGATATTTTCTTACAAGCTCTTTTAAGTCATTAATTTTTCATTCAGTAAGTTCTATATTATATTTCTCTTGTACTTCTCTTTTTACTTCCTCTATAGCTCTTTCTTCTATCTCTTTTCTCATAGCATCAATCTCTTCAGGTCAAAAATTAGATTTTATAAATTCATTGAATCAAGGAACTATATCTTTTAAATTAGTCAGACTTATATATTCTCAGTTTTGTGCTTTTTTTAAAATAATTTTTAATTGTTCTTCAGAAACATTTTTAGGATCAGATATATATGTTTTTATTTGTTCTCTTTTTTCAGGTGAAAAGTTTTTTAAAATAACATCTAATTCTGTATTTAAATACTGTTTTGCTTTTTCTATCTCTTCTGGCTTTAATGCATCTTCCACTTTTTCTCAAGCATTTCTTAAAACTTCACTAGAACTAAACATTCCAACTAATCACTTTAAAAAAGAAAAAATAGCTCATAAAAAATCAAAATTTTTTATTTTTTCCACAAAATCTTTCATTGCAGCTCAAAGCTGAATCCCATATCAAGTTTCAGCAGCTTTTTTAGTGGCATCAGAAAGTTTTCTAGCTCACTCTTGTACTACTTCTCAAGTTTTTCCTCAAACTTTTCTTCAAGATTCCATTAAACTATCAAATGTTTCATCGGCTCTAGCGGCTGTTTCAGCTCACTCTTGCATTTTTTGTCTTTCTATTCACATAGATCTTTGTAAATCACTAGCAACTTGTTCAACTCATCTTTTTAAACCTCATTTTAATGAATCAAGTTTAAATCTTGCTAATTCTGAAACAGTATTTTTTCATTCTTGTATTTTTTGTATTTCTTCTCTTGATAATAATATATCTCAATAAGAATCTATATCTTTTTGAGATACAGAAATGTGAAATTTTCTTTCTAACTCACTTACTTTAAATGTTTCATTTTCTGTAATTGAAGATAATACTTCTCTACTTGAGGTAACCATAACTTTTTATTATTAATAATATTTCTTTTATTTTATCATATTTGTTTGTAGAAAGCAAAAAACCAAAGCGAAGCTTTGGTTTATTTGTTTGGTTTTTCAGAATTTTCTGAAAAAATATTGTGAACTCAATTTACAGAATAGATTATTCAATCTATAATAACTTCATCTAAGCTTTCTAATGGCGTTTTATTATCAAAAGCATCAAGTTTTATATTATCTAAGATAGCTAATCTTACTGCTCAAAGTATTCATCACCATACTATAAAATTCATCACGTCTCATGGTAAATCTTTTGCTGTTTTTTCTCATGCTTGTTGCATAGCAAAATTATAACCTAATCACATTACTCAATTAAATATTGCATATTTTGCAATAAGTAATGGCCGTTGCAATATTTCACCATTTTTTATTCAAAAACCTCCTGGTTTTTCAAAGTGAAAAACTCTTCAAGTTACTAGGTTTTCCTTACTTCAAAAGCTTCAGCTAGTTCTTCAAAAAAGCACTAGTTTAGTATATTTTGTTGCTGCACTTTCTTTAATTTTATTCCATATATCTTTTCAGTGAGATAACTCTATTTTCCTTATTTGTTCTTTGCTAAACATTTTTCTAAAATCTATTTTGTCTATAGTTGTTCTTATGTTTTCTTCAAGTTTTCTTTTAACTTCAGGATTTCTAAGTACTTCACTAGCTTTAGAATTTAAAAAATCTTCAGCTTTTTTTCAGGTAATTACTTCCTTACTTCAGTGTTTTTGTATTTCTAACTTTCAATTATTGTGTTTTATTACATATGTTTCACCATCAATTTTTACTTCTACTTTTTTACTTGGAGGTATACTATCAATATAAGCTTTCATTTTTTCTTGAATAGCTCCATTTTTATATTCTTTAGGTATGCTTGATAATGCTTCTTTTTCAGAAATAATTACTGATTTTTCTTCTCAATGAACAGTTCTTCTAAATTTTCATTCTACTTTTTCAATTGTAACTGTTTTTCAAGACTGTTCAAAAGTTATTTTTTCTCAAGATTTTATTTTTTCTCTAAAAATAGATTTAAATTGTTTTTCAGGAGTTTGAGCTCTCCACTTTCTAAATGCTTCGATTGCGGAAGAAGCTGTTTCTTTAATTTTTCAAGTTACAGTTGCGCCTTCAGAAACAGTCTCAGTTCTTCACCCTTCTCTTACATTAGTAGTTTCTGTTCTCTCAATTTTTTGTAAGTTTTCTTCTTTTATTCTAGCTATTTTTCAATTAGGGTATCTTAATTGTCAATCAGGTCTTTTTATGTAAATAGTTCAAGTTAATTTATTTCTAAAAAATTCAACAGAAGTTGCGGGTCATTCATATGGTCCTGTTCAATGAACTTCTCATCTCTCACCGCTTACTCTTCTAGTTTTGCTATCCTCAAATCTACCTCTCATACTTGGACTAATTTTTCAAGCTCCTCTTGAAAGAACAGTCATTATACCTCAAGTAAGTACAGAGTTCATAAATTGTTCTACTGACATTTTTCATTCAAATGCAAATTCAGTTGCTAAATCTATTCAAGTAAATGCTCATAGTTCAGCTCATATTAGTTTAGCATTTTGAGCACTTATAAATTTATCTCATGGTCTTACATATTTACTTACAATTCACATTGCATTAAAAAACAATGCACTTTTAACTAATTCTTTACCATCAGTTGCTCATTCTAAGAATTGTTCCAGGCTCATACCATACATTGCAGTATTCATTGCATTCATTCACTCATAAAAAACTACTCATTTTCATGTATTTATCAAAGCTTGTCCTTTCCATCAATAATCAAGAGCAGTTTTTCATCTTGAAGCCCAAGATGCTCATTTAGCCACTAATCACACTGCTGCAAATCATGCTCATAAAGGTATTAGAGACATAGCAATAGCTACTCAATTATCTGCTAAAAACTCTTTTGTATCTTGCCATCAACCGTCTAATTCTTTAAAAGTATCAACTATAGCGTCCTTATCTCAATTAAATGTATCAGATTCAATTGCTTCTTGTACAAATAGATATTTTGCCATCTTTTGTGATTGGATTGTAGCTGACTTGCTAATTAACCTATTTATTGTTTCAGTCAGGTTTCAATCAAAGTTTGGATTTTGTTCTAAAAAGCTTTTTTCTAGTTCATCTCTATGTTTTGCAGTTTCATTATATACTTCTTTATATGTTGCTTTTACATCTTCTACCATTTCTTTAGAATCTTCATGACTTATACCATAAGTAATACTCATAAAGAAATTATCATCCATAGAACTAAAATCATCAACCCAGTCAATTTTATTACTCATATCTACAAAGTATTTATTCATGATTATACTTTTTGCTATATCTTTTGATTTTTCAGTATTTCAATCTCTAAATCAACCAGCACTTAGTTGTAAAAGTTGAGCCAATCTTTCTTCATAATTTTCTTCTGTTGCTCAATCAAAAAGTTTTCTGATATCTCACAGGTTATCTATTACATTTTCTCAATCTTCAAATAAGCTATCTCAACCTTTTTCTATTTTTTCCATTATAGCAAAAATAGAACTTATATAGTTGTTTATATCTTCTGGAGTTAACTCTTTATCTTTATTGAATATGTCAGAATTTAATTCTCATAGTTTTGTAGTTATATCAGATATAGCTTGATTAATTGCTTTTTGTTCTCCATCAAAATACCAAAAAGTAGTTTGAGATTCAGCTGCCTTTTTTGCTCAATCAACCCATATACTACTAATGGCAGTAAGTAGTTTAACTTTTGGATTGTTAGCTTCTCTCAATATTTTTTCTTGTAGCTCTTTAAATACTAAACTACCATTTTCTATTCATTCTCTTTCTCAAATTATTTCTGAAGGGGTGCTTGATGGTCCATTTCATAAAATAGTAGTACTAGATGGAGTTTCTGCATAGGAAGTGATAGTTCATAGCTCACCATTTATACTATCAACTTTTGGGGCTGTTGTTTCAGGAGTAGTTGGTGTTTCAAAAGTTGGAGTTGTTTCTGAAGGTGTTTTAGTATCAGAATTTTGCATATTTTCTTCATCTCAAAATCATATTTCTTCTGATCACCATTGTTCTCATAACATATATTGTTGTTCACTAAGTATATCTTCTGGGGTCTCTTTTGTTTTTGATACTTTTGTTTCTGGTTTCTGAGGAGTGAGAGTTTCTTCTTTTTTTACTTCTGGTTTTTCAGATTTTTTAGGTTTTTGTAAATCAGGATCTACCCAAGGTTTAGCTTTCTTTTTTGGCTTTTCTTCTTGCTCTTTTTTTGCTTCAGCTAAATCTGCTTTAGCTTCAGCTTGAATTTCTTTATATTTTCTATTAAAATCTTCAAGTAGACTTATAAAATTCTCTTTTGCTCTAATAGCTTGAGGAGTCCAATCCTCAAGACCTACCATCTCAGTTTTTTTACCACTTTTTAAATCTGCTAAATCCTTTTTAGCTTTTTCAAGTTCTTTGTCCGCCCATGCTTTCATTTCTCATCTTTCTTTTTCTGAAAAAGTTTCGGCTTTTCTACCATAGTTTGGATCTATAAACTCCTGAATAGTATTTTTATTTACTCCTGTTAAAAATCCCATAATATTTAAATTAATTTTTAAATTCCATATTATTTTATCATATAAAAATAAATAAGGTCAAAGATTTTAGCTTGACAATTGGAATATATAATGCATCAAACCATTACTTACTTTCATTTGCAAAACATAAAAAATCAAATAAACTATTTCAAATAAAAATTTACAATTAAATAGTTTAAAATTGTTTATTCGTCTACTAAAATACTCTGTTAAAAATATACTTAGAAATAAATTTTTAAGTATTTCTTCTATACTAGTTTTAACACTGCTTATGTTTTTTATAAACATACTTTTAGTGATGCACAATGTGAGCTTTAAGCTTATAGATTCTATAAACTCAAAGATGACTATTTCTTTGTATTTAGAAGAAGGGTATGATAAAAATTCTGCCTGAGTTATTGATTTGATAAATGGTATAAAAAAACTATCAAAAGACTTAGTAGTTGATTATAAAAGTAAAGACCAGGTACTAGAAGAAATTAAGACTCAAGATGAAAATCTGGTAAAGATACTTGAAAGATCAAATCCTCTACCAAATACAATCATTATTTCAAGTATACCTTTAAGAGAATATAGCAATCTGAATTATTTAATTGAAAGTAAACTCTATCTTTTTTGAGAAGATTTAGCTGATACTTGAGAAAATAAAAACTCTCAGATAGCAACATATAAAGCTCAATATGAAAGGATAAACAAAGTAATATCTGTACTTCAAACACTTTGATTATGACTTTATGTTATTATAGCTACATTTCTAGTATCGATTTGAATAATAATATACTCGATTATTGGAAACTTTATATATTATTACAAAGACGAGATATATATAACAAGATTAGTTTGATGAAGTCGTGTATTTATATATTGACCATTTAGTCTACAATGAGCTATTTACTCAATTATTTCTTTTTTTATTAGTATTGCTATTTTTAGTATAATGCTTGAAAATGTTTCATTTATATTTTGAGAAACATATACTCTAGACTTTTTACTGAAAAACGCTAATATTATACTTCCATTAGAATTACTGCTTTTTATCCTCATATGAGGACTTAGTTGATATTTTTCCTCAAGAAAATATTTAAAATAAATTACTTATGTTTTTTTTCAAATCTTACTGATTACTCTGACAAAACGCTAGAAATCTCGATTATATAAAAGAATACAATACAAAAGTAGCAAAACGTTTAGCTGATTCAAAACTAAAAACAAAAGAGTTTTTAAAAGCAAAATGAATCGCTGTTCCAGAAACTTTGTTTGTATTTAAAAAACATGAAGACATAAAAGATGAGATTTTTGATTTACTAACTCCTCCTTTTGTTATTAAGCCAAATGGGGGATTTTGAGGTAAATGAATTATAATAATAATCGAAAAGGACTTAAAGTGAAACTTTGTAACTAATACTAAAAAGGTATACACACAAAAAGATTTAAAAGAGCATTTTTATGATATATTAGATTGATTTTACTCATTAAGTGGACATAGGGATAAGGTAGTTATAGAGAAAAAGATCGAGCTTTGAGAAGAGATAGAATTATTATGAAAATTTGGTTTACCTGATATAAGAGTTATTACATTTAACATGGTGCCAGTTATGGCAATGCTTAGAGTACCAACGGCAGAATCTCATGGTAAAGCAAATTTACACGCTTGAGCTTGTTGAGTTTGAATTGAGATATGAACTTGAAAGCTTACTTATATTACAAAACGTTGAAAAATAATAAAATCTATACCTTGAATATGAGATGTTAGGTGAATAGAAATTCCTGATTGGGATAAAATACTTACTTTGGTTGTAAAAGTACAACAAGTAACAAATGTATGATATCTTGGTTGTGATATAGTTTTGGATAAAAATGACTGACCTTTGCTTCTTGAGATGAATATAAGACCTTGACTTGAAGTACAAGTAGCAAATATCGCTCCACTTAAAGATAGACTAGAAAGAGTAGAGTGAATTTATGTAAATACAGTAGAAAAATGAGTTAGATTATGAAAAGATCTTTTCTCATGAGATATAGAAGAAAAAATCAAAAGCATAAGTTGAAAAAAGGTAGTATGATGAAAAGAATACTTAAAAATAAAATATAACGAAAAAACTTATAAGTATCTTGCTGAAGTTAAGCTTATAGATTCAAAAAGTTTTATGGATATAGAGTTTGCAAAAAATGTTTTAAAGCTTAGTGATGATACTATAGAATCATGAACTATTAAGCTAGATATAGAATTATTATGAGAGTTCAAAAAAGTTAAATTTGTATTTAAGGAATTGTGAAGTGTTAATATCATACTTTGACTAAATGCATTAAAATGATTTTTGATAGATCCATTTAAATATAAAAAATGAGAACTTCCTCACAGTGATGTCACAAATCTCATAAAGTGAAAAAATGAAGCAATTAGAAAAAACTATACAGAACAATTAATAAAAATAGACAATGAACTGATAAATATAGATAAAAAATTAATTATATTAAAACACTTTACTCCTATAAACTTACTAGAAGAAAAAGAAAAGTTTATAAAATCATGATGAGAATATGTTCCACAGTTTAAATACGAAGACTTAAATATTGATTTAGATGCACTTAAAGAAAAAATAGAAAAAATAGAGATTCCTGATATACCATTATCTTGAATATATAGCAGAAAAAAAGATGAAATAAAATACAAGATAGCTTTACTTAAAGCATTTAAAAATTGAGTTTCAAAAGATATAACATTTTATTCTAGAAAAATTTACTGAGATATACATGCTGAAAATCTTGAGTATACAAATAATCTTTTATCTGAAAAAAGTGACATAAAAGAAGATGATGAATTTTTAACTTTTGAAGAAATAAAAGCTTTCGTAAGAAAATTTAATCATATATACGATATAAAAATTCATCTAAAAAAATGAAATAGGTCAGCAAGATTTGTATTAAAGTGAGACAACTTGCTTATTAGAGGAGATGCTCAGGTTTGAAAAAAAGAGATGAGAGCTATTATAGCTCACGAAATTGAGTGACATTATTTGAGAAGACTTAACTGAAAAAATTTAGCATATTCTATATTTTGACATTGAACTAATTGATACCTTGAAATAGATGAATGAATAGCAATTTTTAACCAAAATAGGTTTCTTTGAGAGATAGATAAAAAATACTACTGAGTATTTGAAAGATACTATTTTGTAAACTATGCTTTAAAACACTCTTATAGAAAACTTGTTGATAAAATGATAGATTATTATGACTCTGATTTAGAAAAGGTGTTTAATTACCTTACAAGATTAAAAAGATGATTAAAAAATATATCAGAAGAATGAATTTTTATGAAAGATGTTGTGTATGTAAATTGATATTTAAAGGTAGATCATTTTGTTTCTAATTGATGAAATTTAAAAGAGTTATATTTAGGAAAAATAAATATAGATGATTTAACAGAGTTAAAGGATTGATACTTTTTAAAGATAAATTTTAACGATTCTAAGGTTCCTTTTTTCTTATAATTTTTTTTATACAAGCCCTTTTTTTAGGGCTTGTATAAAAAAAATAAAAAAAAATTTGCATTGTTTTTAAAATTTTATATAATTCGTCCGCTTTTGTTAATATGTAAGGTAATATTACCTAATACATTTAAAAAAATAAATATATGCGGGGGTGTAGCTCAGTTGGCTAGAGCGCGGCACTGTCACTGCCGAGGTCGCGGGTTCGAGCCCCGTCACTCCCGCCATAAAAAAAGCATGTAAATATAATGATAATTTTCTATAATCAGTTAGGTGAGGCGAAAATTACATTTTTGTTTACAAAAAATCTGGGGCCTTAGCTCAGTTGGCTAGAGCGCCTGCCTTGCACGCAGGAGGTCAAGGGTTCGACTCCCTTAGGCTCCACCAAAATTTAAATTATCAATTCGCAATTACGAATTACAGATAGTAATTTGTATTTTACTATTTGATAATTCGTAGTTTTTAATTTGTAATTGAGTTAAGATGCCTGCTAATAAAAGACCTAGAAGATTAAATTATGCCGTAAATAAGAAAGGACCAAAATGAGGTACAAAAGTTGCAAATGCAATCTCTCATTATATAAAACTGAAAAAGAGAATGGAATTTGAATGAGAAACTAAATGGTTACAAAATGCTATGGAAATTGTTTCTGATAAGTTAAATAAATATTCCATTAATGTAGAAAAAATTTAATGATTTTATAGATTACAATTAAATTTATAATTTCTAATTTATAATTTCTAATTTACTTATAATGCCTAGATTAAGAACACATGCTCATAGAAAATTAAGAAGAGCATTAAAATTGATAGAAAAGAAAATGAGAAAAAGAGTTGGATAATACTTGATATTTTCCAAAAATATATATAATTGCGTTACTAAAATTTTTATTTTATATTTTATTTTAATTAATTTTTTTATTATGGCTTTTGATAGATCTAAACCACATATAAATATTGGTACTATTGGTCACGTAGATCATGGTAAAACTACTACAACTGCTGCTATATCTGCTGTATTAAATACAAAATATGGTACAGGTGAAGTTAGAGATTTTGCTTCTATTGATAATGCTCCTGAAGAAAGAGCAAGAGGTATTACAATTAATACTTCTCATGTAGAATATGAAACAGCTGCTAGACACTATGCTCACGTTGATTGTCCATGACATGCTGATTATGTTAAAAACATGATTACTGGTGCTGCGCAAATGGATGCTGCTATCCTTATAGTTGCTGCTACTGATGGTCCTATGGCTCAAACTAGAGAACATATCCTTTTATCTAGACAAGTAGGTGTTCCTTACATCGTTGTGTTTATGAATAAATGTGATATGGTTGATGATGAAGAAATGTTAGAATTAGTTGAAATGGAAATCAGAGACCTATTATCTAAATATGAATTCCCTGGAGATGATACTCCTATTATAAGAGGTTCAGGTTTAGTAGCTTTAGAAAATCCAGCTGATATGGATAAAGCATATGGTGCTAAAACTATCATCGAATTATTTGATGCTATAGAATCATATGTACCAGTTCCTGATAGACCAGTTGATAAAGACTTCCTAATGCCTATTGAAGATGTATTCTCAATCAAAGGTAGAGGTACTGTTGTTACTGGTAAAATAGAAACAGGTATTATTAAAGTTGGTGATAACGTAGAAATAGTTGGTATCAGAGATACTCAAACTTCTACAGTTACTTGAGTAGAAATGTTCCATAAATTATTAGACCAAGGTCAAGCTTGAGATAATGCTGGTATCTTACTAAGAGGTATAGAAAGAGAACAAGTTGAAAGAGGGCAAGTACTTGCTAAACCAGGTTCAATTAAACCACATACTAAATTTGAAGCTGAGGTTTACGTATTAACTAAAGATGAAGGTGGTAGACATACTCCTTTCTTTAAAAACTACAAACCACAATTTTACTTCAGAACTACTGATGTAACTGGTACTATTGAATTACCAGCTGGAGTTGAAATGGTTATGCCTGGTGATAACATAAAAATGACAGTTGAATTACAAGCTCCAATCGCGATGACTGAATGATTAAGATTTGCGATAAGAGAAGGTGGTAGAACTGTTGGTTCATGAGTTGTTTCTTCAGTTATTGCTTAATTTTCAAATATAATCTGATAAGCTAACTCTTAACAAACCTCTTACTTGAATCCTTACTCCTTCTCAGGAGTAAGGGGGGGCAAGTTTAAAAATAGTTAACTGCGTTACTCTTTCCCCTGCTAAGGGGAGAGAATTCAAGATAGAGGTTGAGTTGGGGTTAGTCATTAGCCTATATTTATTTATTATTTGTTATTTAAAATAAAATGGTTGCAAAAAAAGCTACTCAAAAGATAAGAATAAGTGTAAAATCTTTTGACCACAGATTATTAGATGAAGCAGTAAAGAAAATAGTTTTACTAGCAAAGGATTCAGGAGCAATGGTTGTATGACCAGTACCTTTACCTACAAAAATCCAAAAAGTTACAGTTAACAGATCAACTTTTGTTAACAAAGATGCAAGAGAACAATTTGAAGTAAGAAGACATAGAAGAATAATTGATATATTAGAACCAACTTCTAAAACATTAGAATTATTACAAAATGTTAATATACCTAATGGTGTTTGAATTGAAATTAAAGCATAATTTAACAATCTTCAATTAACAATTAAGAATTACGAATAATTGAAGGTTGATAGTTTTATTCGTAATTCGTAATTTTAAATTTGTAATTTAAAAAGATGTCAAGAATTTGTGAAATTACAGGGAAAAGAACTTCTGTTTGAAATAAAAGAAGTCACTCTATGAGAGCTACAAGAAGAAAGTTTTATCCAAATCTTTTTTATAAAAATATAAAAGATCCAGAAACTGGTCTTGTATATAGAATAAGAGTTTCTGCTAAATGATTAAGAACTCTTAGAAAAAATGGTATAGTTTAAAGCAAATAAAAGATTAAAGTTTTACTTTAGTCTTTTATATACGCCCAGGTGGTGGAATTGGTAGACACGCGGGACTTAAAATCCCGTTACCTATGGTAGTGCGGGTTCGATTCCCGCCCTGGGCACCATTCTAAATTAATTAACAATTAACAATTAGCAATTAACAATTTGGTTAATTATTATCTGTTAGTTTTTAATTAAATACAGAATCATCTTGATTCGTAATTTATAATTCGTAATTTTTTAATTTAAGAAACTATGTTAAAAATAAGATTATCTAGAGGAGGAAAGAAAAATAGCGCATTTTTTAGAATTGTTGTAACAGAACATGCAAGAGCTGCTACTCATGGATACAAAGAAGTATTAGGTTACTATAATCCATTTACTAAAGAATTTAAAATAAAAGATTTAGAAAAAGTAAAACAATATGCATCTAACTGAGTTACTTTCTCTCCAAGAGTAGAAAAATTAATTAAAGCTAATAATATAGCTATTTAATTATAATATATCCTTCGTATCTTTAGGTATGAGGGATTATTCTTTTATATAATAATTTTATTTTATCATGAATAATGAAGTGGCTTTTTTACAATTTATAGTAGAAAATCTTGTAAATAATAAAGAAGATGTTAATATAGATAGGGTAGAAGATGAATTATGAGTATTATTAACACTAAAAGTTAATAAAGAAGATATGTGAATAATAATTTGAAAAAATGGAAACACCATCAATTCTCTAAGATCTATTTTAAAAATATTAGGTCTAAAAATTGGAAAAAGAATTAATTTAAAGGTACTAGATTAATATATAATTATTAATTTCCATTTAATTATAAATTATAAAATATTTATTATGATTATAAAAACAGTTAATGCTTTATCAACTAGTTCACCAATCTTTTGACAAAATATGGAATTTTGAGATTTTGTATTATTAATTATTTCATTATTTGTTATAACCGCATCAGTTTTATCAATATTTTTTATTCTTTATGGTTGAGTTTTATTAATTTTATCATGAGGTAAGGAGGATAAAATAAAACCAGCAGTAAATACAATTAGATACGCTGTTTTAGGTATAGTTATAACTGTAATATCTATCTTTGTTTTTCCAATCTTATGAAGACTTTTATGAATAGATGTTGAAAAATATGCTCAACCATCTAGAATCTTAGAAAAAATAGAACAAATTTGAAATAATATATTTTGATCAACAAGTTCTTCATATACTGTACCAAGATGAACTTATGATAGTGTAAAAGAACTACCAAGTGACTTTTCAGATTTATAAAAAAATTCAGATAAATAAGACCGGCCTTAATTTTAAAGACCGGTCTTTTATTTGCTTCTAAATTTATCTTAAATCTTTTTTAAATATAAAATATATCCATTTTTGGTAAATGCTCATTCAGTAAGTTTCATCTATCTTTTTTTCTATTTCAACTATAGGAGTTTCTTCCTTACTCACTGAATTTGTATATTTATTATATGTATCTTCTGTTGTTAGGTAAATAACAATTTCTCATTTATTTTTTAATCATTGATCTTCTTTCAGTACTTTGTTTTTGTATGCATTTGATTTTTTGTATTCTATAATACTCTCTGCTTCTTCTATTTTAAATTTTATATCTTCATTTAAGCTTGCTATATATTTGATATGGGAGTTAATTGTATATTCTTTATACTTATAACTTATGATTGAATAGAGTATATATAAAATAATAACTATTAAAATAATGAATATGTGATGGTTTTTTGTCATGATTTTTGAAATTAATTGGAATATGTAGTAAAATATATCTAATATTATTTTATTTTCTCAAAAATCAAAATTATTTATGCTAAAAAATATAAAAAATAAATTTATCATCTGAATTATTTTACTTATTATTGCAATAGTATGATTTCAAATAGTTGAATCAAAAAAGATTGATAGAAATTCATACGTAACATTGGTAGAGTGAACTTGATATCTATATAAGTTTGAAGATGAAATAAAGCTTGAAAAAAACTCAAGAGAAAGACTTAATTCTTGAGATACCATAAAAACCATGTGAGGCAACTCTTTAGCAGTTATAGAATGGTGAGATGGTAGTATAACTAGGCTTTGAGCAAATAGTGAGTTAAAAGTAAGAGAAAATGAGGTTTCTGATAATTTGAATACTATTCAAATATCTTTTGATCTAGAAAAATGAAAGACATGGTCAAATGTAATTAACTTTATGTGAGAAGACTCTTATTTTAAAGAGTATTATGTAGATATGGAGGCTGCTGTTAGATGAACTGTATTTGAGGTAAATCTAGAAAATAACTATGTGTATGTAGATAAACATGAAATAACTGTTACAAAGGATAATGGAGATAGCATAGTAGTGCCAGAGAAAAAACCATTTGATATAAGAACTTTCTCGTTTATAGCTCTACAAAAATTTTTACAGGATTCACAAGATATAATCTGGTCTGAGCTAAATAAAAGAATGGATAAGGATTTTTTTATCAAACTTAAATGAAAACTAGGAGAATTACAAGAAGTTAAAGATAATTTACTTGAACTTACTAAATGAATAGAAGCCTTAAAGTGATTTGAAAATGCTGATTTAGTTTCTTTGCAAGATAGTTTATCTAGTTTAAACGAAAAGACAAAAGAAGAACTTTATGCTAAAGTACTAGAAAGATATCAATGATTAAATTTCGTAAGTGTAAATGAAACTGGGCATTATGATGAAAAGCTGAAGTTAAAAAAATTACTTGTTGCTTTATCTGGAGAAGCAGATCAGAAAAATCTTATAAGAACTACATTATATGATTTAAAACAAATAGAATTAAATAATACAAAAGCTTGAGAAAATCTAGGTTTAACTTTAAATTTCTTAAATGATAATAAAGAGATACTAAAAAAACTAGATATAAATATTTTAGAATATTTAAATTTTGACTTTTTACCAGAAGAACTGAAAAATCAATTCAAAAATCAATATGAGTTTGTAAATGAAGCTATAAATATATGAAAAGGTAAAGTAATAGATTCTGCAAGTAAATTAATTGATCTATGAAATACAGCTAAAGATGCTTTAGATAAACTTAGGGATAGTTTTATAAATAAATAAAAATAAATGTTAAATTTACAAAGCTTATCAAAAAATAAACCGCTTTTAAGTGTATTATTATCAGCAGTAATATTTATTTTCATATTTTTATTTTCTTTTGATAGTTTAAACAAAGCATACCATAGCAGTATGCTTAGACTATGATCAGAAAGCTTAAAAAGCAATTTTAGTGATGACATAGTAATTGTTTGAATTGATGAAAGATCTCTACAAAAATTAGGTAGGTTTCCATTTGATAGATCTGTTTATATAGATGTAATAAACAACTTAAATAATGCATGAGTATCAGTTATATGAATAGATTTGATTTTGGCAGATTTTACAAATGACAAAACTGATAATAGTTTAGCACAAGTTATAGATGAAGCTTGAAATATAGTTTTATGAGGCTCTATTTTAAGTTGAAATAAAATTGAAAAACCTTTGGATATATTTTTTAGTTGAGCATTATCATTTGGTTTTTTTACGCAAGACTATGAAAGAAACTACAATGTAATTCATAGGTTTTCTCCTGTAAGAGAACTTATGCTTAATTGAACAAAACAATTTGTTGACCACTTTAGTATATCTATTTTAAAAGCATATTATTATGCATTATTTAAAGATAAAAATATTTTAAAAGAAAAAAAGTTTGATGAAGAGTATTACTATATAACTCAAAATAAAAAAATACCTTTTTCAGGTAAGTGATATAATTCCCTTATTAGTTTTGCCCCTGTATCAAGGTTTACAGAAATATCATTTATAGATGCATATGATGCAGAACAGCTAGATTTAGTACTTCAATCAATTTCAGGAAATGGTTGAAAAGAGTTTAGTTTAAAGGATAAAATAGTTTTAATTTGAACTACTTCAAAATGACTTAAAGATATATTTAATACACCAAACGGAGTTGATTACTGAGTACATGTTCATGCAAATATTATAAATACTGTACTCACAAATAGTTTTTATACCTACTTCAATGAAAATCTTGAGTTGATTTTAATCTTTTTACTAATAATCACATCATTTTATTTAAACTTAAGTAAATGATGATATATAATTGTATTATCAAATATAGCTCTAGTTTCTATTTTCTTAGTTGTATTTCCATTTTTTATTTATTCTCTTTGATTTATATTAAATCGTCCTGCTGACTTAGCTTTTGCTCTTGTATTATCACTTCTATTATCAAATATAGTAAAATACTTGATAGAAAATAAAAACAAAGCAAAAGTTGTTAAAGCTCTGTCTGAGTATATATCAAAAGATATAGCCCAAAAGATATTATCAAGTGTATGAGATGTAAGTTTAGAGTGAGAAAGGAAAAAAGTTTCAATTTTCTTTTCAGATATTGCTTGATTTACTACAATTTCAGAAAAATTTACCCCAGAAGACCTAGTTCACTTCTTAAGAGAATACTTATGAGCTATGTCTAATATAATAATGGATGACAGGTGATTTATAGATAAATATGAGTGAGATGCAATTATGGCTTTGTACTGAGTATTTGGATTTGAAGAAAGTTCTAGCTATGATAATTGTAAAGTAGCGCTATTACAACAAGAAAAATTAAGGGAATTAAATATAAGATGGAAAGAAGTATATGGTGAAGAATTAGAAGTGAGGATGTGAATTCATTCTTGAGATGTGATTGTATGAAACATCTGAGCAGAGTGAAGAAAAATGGAGTTTACAGCATTATGAGATAATGTAAATTTAGCCTCACGTTTAGAAGGGGTAAATAAGTTTTATGGAACACATATATGTGCCTCAGAAGATATAAAAAATGAAGTATGAAATAATTTCGTATTTAGGTATCTTGATAAGATAAGAGTAAAATGAAAAAACTCAGCAGTAAATATTTATGAACTTATTTGATTTAAAGATAAGGTTGAGAAATATAAGTTAGAAATGATAGCTGAATTTGAAAAAGCATTGTATTTGTATTTTGATAAGAAATTTGAGGAAGCAGAAAATATATTTGAAAAATTAAGTCAAGCATGAGATAAGCCTAGTAAAGTTTTTATAGATAGATGTAAAACTTTTATGAAAGCTAAATCATCTGAAGATTGGGATTGAGTGTGGGAGATGAAAGAAAAATAAAAAAACTGAAATTAAATTTCAGTTTTTTTATTTTTTGATTTATCCTTTCTTATTTCTCTTTCTCTCATTTTCTGTCAGATATTTTTTTCTTAATCTGATAGATTCTGGAGTTACTTCTACATACTCATCTGACCCTATGTAGTCTATAGCTTCTTCTAGAGTCATTAGTTTTGGTGGAGTTAATCTCATAGCTTCATCAGTACCAGATGCTCTTACATTTGTTAACTGTTTATTTTTTGTTGCATTTACAGATAAATCTTGTCCCTTATTTGATTCTCAGATAATCATTCATTCATATATAGCAGTAGTTGGTTCTATAAATATAGTACCTCTATCTTGTAAATTCCATAGAGAATAAGCCATAGCTGTACCATTTTCCATAGATATCATTGATCAAACTTCTCTTTTTTCAATAGGTCCTTTGTATGCCTCAAATTTATCAAATGAACTAGAAAGTAGACCTTCACCTTTTGTCATAGTAGTAAACTCTGATTTGAAACCAAGAAGTCATCTAGTAGGAACAGAAAATTCTAGGTTAACAATTCAGTTGTTTTCTTCCATATGAGTCATCATACCTTTTCTTTTTCAAAGTTCAGCAATAACTGGCCCTTCTGATCAAGTAGGAACAGATATTGAAACATTTTCTATTGGTTCCATTTTTTGACCTTTTTCTTCATGCATAATAACAACTGGAGCTCAAACTTGTAATTCAAAACCTTCTCTTCTCATAGTTTCAATTAATACAGATAAATGAAGTTCTCATCTACCTGCAACTTGATAATTATCACCAGAATCAAAATCTATTTTTAATCATACATTTGTTTCTAATTCTTTTTCTAGTCTATCTCTGATTTGTCTTGATGTAACAAATTTACCTTCTCTACCTGCAAAAGGAGAATTATTTACTAAAAACTCCATTTTTAGAGTAGGTTCATCAATAGTTATAGGAGGCATTGGAGTAGCTCAGCTTACACCTGAAACAGTTTCACCAACAAATATATCAGGTATTCAAGCAATAGTAACTATATCTCAAGCAGAAGCCTCTTTAGTTTTTACTTTAATTAAACCATCGTTTGTAAGTATTTCAGTAATTTTACCTTTTCTTTCAACTCAATCGTTAGAAGTAACAAAAACTTCTTGACCAACTTTTACAACACCTTCATATATTCTACCTATACCAAGTCTTCATAAGAAATTATCAAAACCAAGGTTTGCGATTTGCATTTTAAGAGGAGCGTCTGCATTATTTGGAGCCTCTGGAACTTTATTCATGATGAAATCAAGCAGAGGAGTTATGTTTTTTCTTTCTGGATTTTCATCAGTCCAAGCTAAACCTTCTCTAGCTATAGCATAAATAGGTTCATTTAAGTGTTCTAATTGTTCATCAGTCGCACCAAGTTGCACGAATAAATCAAATAATTGATCAACAACCCAATCAGCTCTAGCACTTGGTTTATCCATTTTATTAATAACAATAACTGGATGTAATCCAAGTTCTAGTGATTTTTTAAGAACGAATTTAGTTTGAGGCATAGGTCCTTCATATGCATCTACTACTAAACAAACACTGTCTACAGTTCTAAGTACTCTTTCTACCTCTGAACCAAAGTCAGCATGCCCAGGAGTATCAACTATATTGATTTTATTACCTTTATAAGTAATACCAGTATTTTTTGAATAAATCGTAATTCCTCTCTCTCTCTCTTGTGCGTTTGAATCCATTACACAAACTTCAATACCAACTCTTTCATCGAAATTGTCATCTGCTTTTAAAAGTTCATCTACTAAAGTTGTTTTACCATGGTCTACATGGGCAATAATTGCAATATTTCTAAATGACATGTTTTCTCTTAATTATTTAAAATATATTAGAAGTATAAAATATTAAATTTTATTCTTCGAAAAACTCGACCAATCAGAGATTGGGACTCTAACAGTTTCTCATTCATAAAATTTAATATTTTACACTTCAACTGTTTTAATCGCGAGGATTATATAAAAAAACAAGAATAAAATGCTTTTTATCTCTATCGTCCCGTTTCAAATCGGACCACTTTTACTAGAATCTAGAAATTCATAGAATTGATCTAGATAATTATTATTTAAAAGTGTAATTTC
>JAQVGG010000041.1 GCA_028696815.1 Candidatus Altimarinota bacterium | reverse complement strand
GAACAAGCGATTTTACTAGAATGATGAGAATTAGAAGATTATAGATGATTTATAAATAGAATCAATAAATTTATAAAATAGAAAACTCAAGATATACTTGAGTTTTTTTTTATTTAGCTATAATGTGAAATTAAGTATAAAATTTATATGATTAAAAAATTGACTTTTAATATTTTATATGTTTTAATAATTAAAATTTTATTTTATAACTATTGCATATGATATCCTCTATTTTTCGTTTTTATAAGTTTGTTATCCTGATACTTTGTTGTATAATCTCTCTTTGAAACACAACATTTGCTGATGAATACAATGATAATACTCCTTGAGCTCAATGATTACCACTTCATATATCTTTTGAAAAATTAAATAGTAACCATTTTATAAATTCGTTTACAGGAGTTATGAGACTATGAAATAGTCTTCAACCAACTGATGTATTTTTTACAGAAGAACAAACTATAAAATATAATTCCCCTTCTGGAACAATAGCGTTTTGATATATTGTGTTAAAAACCTGAATTTTTCCAGCGTGATTTTGAGGCGAAACTAAACAATTTAGAGAAAATTATTTCATCAACAACGTTTGTAAAAATACTACTTACGACATAGATTATCAAATATCTGCTGATAAAACTTTTACTATATCCCCAGATATATTAGAATGAACTTTTGCATGATCAAATAAGGCATTTATATTATGTGCTAAAAATAATAGTGGAAAATATGGGGCCTATGGTATGTCTTATAATCTTAAAAAAGAACTTACTATATGACTGCCTTGAAATACTGGATATTCAAAAAATGAACTTTTCAATTCAGAAAACCCTTACAATATAAGTTTAAAATTAAATTATATATCAAATACAGCACCTTCTAAAAAAATTAGATACTATGTTGCTGAAAATTCAAATGCTTGTAGTGATAATATAAGTAATTATACCGAAGTTTTAAACTATGATCAAGTTACTATTGATGGCTGACAAATGGTTACCTATACCCCAAACAGTGATGGAGAGAAAAAAATCACTGTATGTTTATGAGTATTTCATGGATGAAATAATTCTCTTTTATATAAAGAAGAGAAAAAAGGCTATTTTCAATATGACAATTCAAAACCAGAAGTAAAAATGAATGAAAATTGGGAAAATGATACTTGGTATACAACAAATAAAAATATTACTATTACTTGTGAAGATACTAATTTAGTTTCATGTACGATAAGCTATGCTGGGATAATTATTGAAGCAAATACAAATAGTGGTATAACTAACGGAAAAGCAACTCTTTCTCTTCCACTAAACAAAAATTGAGAAAATATTTTAAAAATTACAGCTATAGATGAACTAAATCAAACAACATCTTTAGAAAAAGTTTTTAAATTAGTATCATCTGGTCCGAGTGTAAGAGTTTTTTTTGAGGAAGTAAGTGAAAACTATATTATATCAAAAATAAAAGCCCAAGTAATCTGTGAAGATCAATTTAGTTGATGTACAAATACAAATATTACATGATGGGATAAAATAGCTGATAATATTTATGAAAAATGGTATAGTGCAAATACTACTGATACAATTGTACTCAGAAGTAATGCAGGAAAAGAAACTTCTCAAAGTATCAATATATTCAACATAGGTAGTAGTATGATAAAATGGTATTGAGTTGCATATAGCAATGAACCATATGAACAAAGAGTAGCTCCAGCATGAGTAAATCCTTGTTGAGTTGCTAGTAGTTGTAAACAAACAAGTACCGATGATTTATGTTTTGAGTTCCAAGCAAATATAAATCCAGTATCAAATAATGGGTATGATTTATATCTTGATGGAGTAGATAGAAAATATAAAGCAAATCATAGGTTTGCAAGTGAATATCTTGCAGGGATTCCGGCTGGGATGATGAGATGTCAATATTATGATGCTCAACCTCCTAAATTTGATGTAAAAAATGAAATAATTGTCGCTAATGATAAAAGTCTTGTTTATACCTTCAATTGATTAGAAGAAAATGGATGATCTTGATTAAAAGAAATAAAAATAGAATATACTTTAGAAAATGGAAATAAAAATACTCTTACATATAATGTAACTCAAAAAAGCCAAGAGGATGCATTAAAAAATAAAACTCTTTGAGTAGATTTATGACTCAACTATAAAAATGTTTTAGACTTTGATGAAGAGAATAAATGATATGGGAAAATATCACTCCATATAGAAATTTCTGACTGGGTAGGAAATAAAACTATTAAAGAAGATTCTCTTTATATAGTTCCTGGGCAAATAAATATTCCTAAATCATTTAGTATAGAAAAAGAGTGAGAAATAAAAGATGAAATGGTTGTCGCTGATGGAAGTTCACATTATAAATTTACTATTGATGTGAAAGATATATATGAAAATAAAATAAAACCTTATAAAATTCATGGATTAGAAGAAAGAGAAATAAGATCTTTAACAGGAATCATATTTGAAAATTCAAGTAACTTTTTAGATGTTTTTGCAGCATATAATCCAATATATTTTAGATGGCCTGGACAAACCTCATGGTCAAGTTGAGGAAATGTTTTTTCTTGAGTTTGACTTAATACTTATTTTACAAATGGTCTCCCTATTATTTTTTATGTAAAATCAGTAGTACCTACTCTTGAATCTGATTATGATTTTTGAAGATGAGATGTACACTTAAAAGATTTTAGTGTTTCTGATTCTAAA
>JAQVGG010000028.1 GCA_028696815.1 Candidatus Altimarinota bacterium | reverse complement strand
CAAGTTTTTTTTAAAACTTTGGTATATCTATTCTATCAAATTTAATATTTGAGTCCTCTTTATCTTCATCTTTGCCTGTTTTTATATTATTTAAAGATTTGTTTTCTATATTTTCTTCTAAATCTATTACAGATTTACTTTCATTAATAATTTTATTTCTACTAGTAATATAATAACTTCAAATTACTAACAATATTATCATAATTAGAAATAAAAATTTTAATTGTATTTTATACTTATTTATCATATTCTTATTTATCAAGTAAATTTATAATCATATACGCATAAACATATTATTCCACATTTCACTATATAAATCTTTCATCTTTTCTTCATCTTTTCATGGAAACATTAAACTTCATCAAAGCTGATTTACTTCTATAAACTTAACTCCTTTCTCTCATAAATCTGCTAATTCTATAACTCAAGTTTCTAAAGTTAAAGTACTAGATATTTCATCTAAAGAATCTATAATATATTTATATCTAACTTTAAAGTCATCAATATCTCATATACTCCGTGTTACATTTATATCCTTATACATTGCTAAACTATCTTTTGAGAATATATCTCATTCTCATATTATTTCATTATTTTTTTTCTTAACACTAAATACTTTCAATTTATTATTATAATAGTCTCTAGTGTAATAAATCCTAAACTCATTTTTTATATCATAATATTCTACAAAGTAAGGAACATTAAATCAATAACAGTTTAAATAAAAATATTTTTTTTCTAAATCTTTAGCTAATTTATCAATATCATGATCTGATAATCTTATCGCTCTCACCTGATTTCACATTTCTCACATTGCTCACTTGATTACTATCTTATCTCAAAACTTACTATTTATAAATAAAAGCAAAGATTTAATACTATCCGAATCTTTTTTCATCATCAAAGGAAAAGCAACCTTTCATAGATATTTACTTCAATTGTATAATAGTTTTGAAGTAAAGTATCATTTATCAAAGTACATCCATTTTAATTCCTTTAAATTAGGTTTAAGTAACTTTATATCCTCATTATACTTTGAAATTTCATTTAAGCATAGAAAAAATGGATTATACCAAGAATCTCTAGATGTAACAAATACCTTTTTTCATTTTTGCAAAACCCAGCTTTCTTCATTAAACATATATATATCATTCATGTACAATACAAAATTTTTTTCTCTAATCCATTCGATATCTTTAATAGCTCACATATTTTTTTTTAAAAATTCTTTTAAAAATATAAGAGCTTCTAGAAATGCTGCATCGTTTATATATTCTGCTCATTTAATTCAAACTTTTTTATAATATTTTGTAATTATAATATCTATATCTTTCTCTTTTTCTATTAATAATAACTTTTTTAAAAAGAAATTATAGTTAGATTCTGTCATATTATTTAAAAAGTAATATACTTTCATATTTTAAAAGTTATAATTAGTTTTATTAAAATGTAGGAGTATCTGGTTGATCAGTATCTACATTTCCATTTCAAGTTCATCAATCACTTGTTCATCCAGCAGGATTATCCTGGTTAGGATCTTTATCTGCATCTGGTGTCTTATCTGCATCTGGTGTCTTATCTGCATCTGGTGTCTTATCTGCATCTGGTGTCTTATCTGCATCTGGTGTCTTATCTGCATCTGGCGTCTTATCTGCATCTGGTGTCTTATCTGCATCTGGTGTCTTATCTGCATCTGGTGTCTTATCTGCATCTGGTGTCTTATCTGCATCTGGATCTTTATCAGAATCTGGATCTTTATCAGAATCTGGATCTTTCTCTTTTTCCTTTTTTGGCTTACCAGAAATGGCAACACCTACTCTTACATGATTAGGGTCTGGTACAAATACATCAATACTTCTAACTATCTTACCTCATTCAATAGATCATTTTCTAACAAAAAGTATTCTATCATCAAATCAAATCGGATCTTTATAGAAATACGCTTGTATATTTCCTGATTCTAAACCTTGGATTAAAATATCTTTTTGCTCTCTATTTAATAAATTATTTTCTTCAATTGTAGTTGTAAGTCTTAATGAGTCCTCCCTATTAATTAAAACTCATAAAAACTTTCCTTCAGATTCTTGAACTTGAAGATTACCATAAAGTACATCTATTCATTTAATTGATTGTTGTTTTCAATTTTTATACCAAATTGTAGCTGCTGCATCAAGAGCAAATCATGCATGTATTGAGCTTTCAGTTATTTCTTGTGAAGTTTTCATTTTTTCAAAATATTCTTTAGCATAACTATTTGCGTCAAATCCAAACATATCATTAAAAACACTTCTTCTTGCTTCATCAACTCTTATTTGGTCTTCTTTGTTTGTAGCATTTGATATATCTTCAGATTTTTTAATAAATTGAGTCATAGAAGATATAAGGTATAATTTCTTATTTTCATCATCTCAAGCTGAACTTATTAATTCTCATAATCCAGTTTTTGCTATTAATCAAACTCAATCATATCCTGGAAACTCTGGTGAATTAACTTTATACTCTTTACTTTGTGCCAATCTCCATAAATTTACAATATTTTCAAATCTTTGATTCATAGTTAAATCAGGATTTATAATGTTTTGAGCTGATTTATTATATCTAATTTTAGGTGTTATGTATTTTCATAAAGTATCTACAGAAGTCTTAAATTCATTATCAGCTACTTCATTAAATCCTACATATTCTCTAGTTTGTTGGGTGTTATTTACATTTTCTGATACAGTTAATTCTCTAGTATTTGGATCTATTGTAAATGTTTTAGCTTGTTTCCAAGAAGTATCTAGAAATTTTTCTCCATGAGCAAAAACTACAGGTAATGGCAAATACCCAGCTATAAATACTAATGATAATCAAACTCAAGTAAACTGCCACCCTTCAGATTGTGCTTGTTCAACAAGTGTATATCTATAATTTTTAATAATTCATTCTTTTAATTGATTTAAAGACATATCAGTTTCTCAACCTGATTTATATAAATTTACAAAATTATTATATAGAGCTCTATCACTTTCTTGTAATCAAGTCTCGGAAAAATCTTTTCATTCTTTTATATTTTTAAGTACTGGATCTAAAAATTTATCCATTTGAGAAACTGCTTGCTCAATTCAAGCTTTATTTGTCTCAGTAACCCTACTAACATCAAATCAAACAACTTTAGTTCAAGCTGATGCTAATCCTCCAAATACTGTGATTTGAGAACCATCATCAAAATCTAATTGTTCTAGATTTGTTGTTTCACTTAATTTTCATTCATCTAAATTTATTGGAATTCAAATAAATGGGACAAAATTTACAGCTCAAAGGTTAATATTTCAATTTTTTCAAACTTCTAAATTTTTACCAATTGCAAATCATGGCATTCAGTTATATACTCACACTCATCCATGATCTAGTGCACCTTTTGTAAATTCAGTAATATCTACTCATGCAGCAAGACCTAGTTTTGAATCAGTATTTATATATAATCAAATAATAGTACTTTTTATTCTTGACAGATTCATCTCTGATATACCTATTAATTTATCACTTGATTTAACTATTTGAGAAACTTCTTGTTCATATTTAGTTAGTTTTTCATTTACTTCTTTTTTTCAATTCGGATTATCTAAAAGCAATCTTGGATCAATATGATAATTTGCTCAATTAAAATCAAAAGCAGGCATTAAAACTATATTTAGATTAGACTTAAGTCTTTCTCTTGCTGCAAAGTAATTATTAGAAAAATCTGAATAAAATTCTTCTTTTGAATTGTATCATAAATTACTTAATAGGTTTTCAAATTCTGTTTCAGTTTTTATAGCATCTGCTAACTGTTTTTCTCTAGTTGTAAAATGAACATCATTATCTATAACTCAATCAATATTGTAATCAAAAATTATATCAAGTTTTTCTTTAAATGTTAATGCTGGAGAATTAACTTTATTTTGTGTTTCATATACACTTTCAAATAACTGAATTAGTGATGCCGCTTCTTCTCATCAAAATCACCAATCAAAAACTCAAGTCTTAACTTTATATCATTGAGATTCAAATATTTTTTGTAAACCTCAAACATTTTGTGGAGTATATTTATAATTTTCACCTTCTAATGTAACATTAGAGCTTCTTTCAGCATAAACTTGATTTATTAAATTTTTAAGCTCATTAAAATTTAATTTTTTAATTATATTTTTAAAAGATTCAAAATTAACATTATTTCTCAATTCAGTTACATTTAAAGAAGTTTTATCTAAAAATGTTGTTCTAGTAACTTTTCATTCTCATAATTCCTCTTTTGTCCTTCTAGTTTCATCTTCTGAAATTGATAATTCTTCTTTTGTAGTAAGAATCACTCCTTTCTTTTCTCATAAATAAGCGTTTATAGTTTCTATAATATATTTTAAATCAATATTATGATCAAGTTTCATATTAGATAATCAAATAGCATCTAATATCTTATCTAAAGCTTCTTTGTCCTCATGCCAAGAAAGTTCAGATTGACTTATTTTTCCATCTGAAAAATCAAGTCAATTTCAGCTTGAGTTATCTAAACTTTTTAAATAATTCAAAATTGCTTCCCTATTTTGTTCTAAATATTGTTTTTGTGCTGCTTGTTCTCCTTCAAGTCAAGTAGCAATTTCCCCACCATTTAAATTATTTGTAGTTAAAAACATAAATAATTTTTTATATTGTTTTACTATATGTAACATAGTTATATATTTATTAAATAAAATCCTAAAAAGGTTTCACATATATAATAACATAATTTTTATACTAGTTACAAAAATTTTAGCTTGACTTGTATTTATTTTATTGTATTAAAAAAGATAGTTCTTATTTTGAACTATCTTATATATTAATAATTTTAGCTATTTTGATTCGATGATTTAGTAATTTTTAGCAATCAAAGTCCTAAAAGCATAGCAACTAGTAGCAATAACATACTTTCAGGTCATGTTTCTGGAAGTTCAACTGGTTGTGTTGGTCCAGCTGATTTAAATAACACACATTCTTTATAATTAATTGGCTCTACTTCTATATCATCACTAGAAGAAATTCTGTGAGCAACAATTGGATATGTAATTAATCATATATTTTCTCATTCAAGCGAAGCATTCTCTAGTAATGTATAAGCAGATCAAAGTTTTGATTGAATCCAGTCAACTGATTGTCATGGTAGTAATATATACCCTCATTCAACATCATTATATAAATCTTCCATATTAGAAGTATATTCCCAAAAATCTGTAGAATTAGGTACTTGTTGCCATATAGCTCAATTTAATGGAATCATTTCAGGATTATCTTGTTCATCTTTAAATAGAATTAATGGAGTACTTCAAGTATTAATCCACTGATCACTCATAAATCAAATATTACTTCAAACAGCTTGAGATTCTCACTCAAAACATTGATTACATGAGTATTCTGAAAATATAGGATCAACAGAACAGTCTAGTTCTGTGTATGCTGCATTTGATATAGATACAAAAGATAAAATAGAAACTATTATAGAAAAAGAAATAGATTTTTTTGTAGGCATAGTGTAAAGATTAAAAACTAATACATTATTATTATAATAATTATGCACAAAGCTCAAAGTTTTATAGAGTATTTTGTTTTGACTTTTTAATTATTTTATTTACAGTTAACTGTTGAAAAATCATAAATAAAGTTGAAATTCACCAATAAATACCTATTCAAGCAGGAAAACTATAAGTAAACACTGCAACCATAGCAGGCATACCATAAAGCATAAACTTATTCATAGTTTCTGTATCAGGCATCATAGCTGAATAATCAGAAGCTCACTTTTTTTTCTCTAAAACTAAATTACCTGTATTTGTCTTATTATTTATTAATGAAAGCTTTATTTGTATAAACTGAATGATTCAGATTGAGAGTCATAAAACAAGTCACGCAACTCACCCACTTCAAAGTAAATCAAGTCAATAAAAGCTATATGATATAGAACTTATATCAAAATCTTTTAAAAAGTTATAAATATAATAATAATGTGATTCATCTTTTATATACAATATAACATTATATATTACAAGCAAAATAGGCATTTGAATAATCAAGAAACCACAAGATCCCATAGGATTTACTTTTTCTTTTTTATACAACTCCATCATCTTCATACCAAGCATTTGATGATTTCACTTATATTGTTCTTGAATTTCTTTGATTTTTGGTTGTAAAGCTTGCAATCTTCTCTGACTTACCATCATCTTATGTTGAGGCCATAATAAAATCAGTCTTATAATAATGGTTACAGATACTATAGCCCATCATAAACTTGAGGAAAAAGTTTCTATTAAAAAAATAAGTAAATTATAAACAGGAGCATATACTAAAGTAGTAAATAGCTTTGTAAAAGCTCATTTATTTTCTACTTCAAATGTAGTTATGTATTCTTTATCGGCAAGATTTGCAGTAACTACATAGTTTCAAGTACTTAAAAATTTATCATACACTCCAGAATAATCAATAACATATGACTCTCAAGCATCTAAAGTAACATCACTACAAAAACTATCACTTGGTGTAATATTATTTCATGAAACTCTTAGATTAAAATCACTACAAGTATTAAATTTTAATTCTTCAGTTCTATTATTTTCTACTTCTATTTTTACTGAGGCAGGGATAGTATATTCTTTCTCAATAGAATTAACTACTATTTCTTGTTTTGGCTCTATACTTGTATCTGTATTAAATAAATTAATAATCAAATATACAAGTAAAAATATAATTACTATATCAAGAATTTTTTTCATTTTTTTATTGGTTAGAAAAGGTATTTTATTAATTATTATGCTACCTTTTTTATAATAAAATTTATATCATTTGTAAAAGAATTTATACTCTTTTCATCAATTTTATCAAGTTTAGTTTGTTTTTTTAGCACAAATACAAAATCATAATAAGCATTTCAATTTAGTTTAGAAGTTGTGCCATCTAATAATAGCCCTGAATTAGCTATTATATCATAAAATCTCCTTCTAAAATAGTTTCTAGTTATATTATTATTAACTGATTTTGCTCATATAACTATTGCAAAACGATTATAAGCTAGCTTATTTTCTAAAATATTTAAAACAACTCAATACGAAAAAAAAGGTTTTCATTTTAGTAAAACCTTTTTTACTTCTCTCTCTTTTAATCTATATATCTTTTTTATCATACTTTAGAATATTAGAACAAATTACTTCTAAAAATCTAAAATTTACTATACTAAAATTCTAGTTTATTTTCTTTTTACATAATTTCATTTTCCATCAAATGGAGATTTTTTAGCTGTACCACCCGCAATAACATGTAATTTAGCTTTTCCATTAACTTCTTGGTATCTTTTTGGAATAGACACAGTTAATTCATATCTTCCTTTTCTTCTTCTATTTCTAAGTACCTTTCTACCAGAAGCAGTACTACTTCTGCTTAAAAATCAGTGTACTCTTAGTCTTTTTCTTTTCTTTAATTTACCTAACATTTTTCTACATTTATATAGTAATATTTTTAACTCCGGTATTTTATAAAAAAAGTTCTATTTGTCAAAAAATATTTTAACTTTTTATATTAAAATAAATACATTAAGAATAAAATTATTATTCAAAGCCTTTCGGAGGATTAGTTTGAATTATAGGATTGTATATAATAACAAATGGATTTTTATTTCATAAATTATAATTATTTCCATCATTATTTGTATCTCAACCATCCCATCAATCATATCCTCTTCTTGTATAGTTTAAATCATATATCATTGCTTTATCAAAATCACCTATTTTCTCCCCTCATGGCAATATATAATATCATCAAGCAAGAATTGCTCATCCTATTGTATTTCTAGTAAATAGACTTCATTTTAATACTAATTGATTTTGTAAATCTGTAGTTCTTACTGTTGAATCTTTAGTATATGGAGTGCTTCCATTTGAGCTTATTAATCAACCATCTGCATAAATTATCGCATCAATATAGGTTACATTCTTATCCACATATACATTTCACTTTGTTTTATAATCACTATTTACATCATATCAATCTTTTAATACTATTATTCATAATTTCTTTCAGCTTGTATTTAGATTTCAACCTATTATTACATTTCAATTTTTTACTATAAGTGTTTCATAATCTAAATCTCAAGATATTTTTATATCTTTTCCATCTACATATTTAACTGAATTTACCACATCATCTGACTTCATATTTTTTGTATATTTATAAGCATTTCTTCTAACCTGTTGTCTTAATTCTGCTTTTGTTATATCTGATACATTAGACTCTTGTCATGTAAATTCACTCTTTCAATCTCATTGTAATATTCATACTATTTTTACTCATAAAAACTTGTCTCATGTAATTTTTACTGGAGTAGTATCATTTCAAGTATCTTGTCCTGATATATAGTATCTAACTATTTCTCATCATAATTCATATGATACTATTGGTAAGTTTATTTGTAATCATGGGTTATCATTTAAACTTGTTGCATTTTCACTTGTATTTATTCTCGCTGTAAATTTTGTTCCATTTATATAATCATCTAGTGATCACGTCATACTTGCTCATTCTATTTCTAGATCATTTGAAGTTGCTTCTACTTTGTCTGAGAAATCATTTATATTATATCCTGTAATATTATTTCAATTTAAACTACTCTTATCTTGTAATTGTAGTTTATATAGCATTTGTGTTCAAACTGTTGGCACTCATTCCCAATCTTTATTTATCTCATTCCATGCTTTTAATTCTCATACAAATGGCTTTTTAAAGTTATAGTTTATATTATTTAATTCCATTGATGTTCATCATAACTTAAAGCTTAGTTTACTATTGTTTGTTGTAAATGGAGCTCTTGATTTTATTCATAAAATTGATAAGTTAAAATTATTTGATGTGCTATTTTGTATTCAACTTGATGATACATTTGAAAAATTTAATGCAGTTCAAGTATTATTTATTCTGTCTGATTTTTCTCATGATGTATCAGTTAGATTTGTTATTACACCATTTATTCACCATCATGTTATTCATTTTCAACCTTCAGTATCTGCGTGTATTGATATATTAATTTTACAGGTATCGCTATTATTTGCATATGTGTTACATGTACTTATTGGTGATGGTATGTCAGCTTTTACCTGTTTAGTCTTAGATTCACCTCAAGGGATGCTTCCCGTACATCATACAGGCGTAAGACTTGATGTTTGTTCACAATTAATTATTCACTCAGAACTCCAAGATCAAATTATATTACAATCCGACCAAGACAATCAAGTACATTGAGCTTGTGGAGTTATATATGTATCTCCCTCTCAAGAAGATGGGAGAGAATAACTCTGATTTGAAACAGATGGAATTTGGAAAAAGTGTGGTCATCTATCTGCAGAAACAACATAGAAATCGCTATAGTCAACTCAATATGTAACTCAGTTACTTGTAAAAGAAGGAACTGTAATGGTATAAGAGCTATCTCGTCATCATGATACTAAAATTCTAAAATATATATTATAAATAAGTTTACTCGACGAGATTTCTCATTTTCATCATTCTGATACTACAATACTGTAAGATCAAGCATTAACCAGAGCTACTTGAAAAAGAAGTATCAAAAATATAATTATTTTTTTCATAACGATAAAAAGTTAAGTTTTATTTTTTATATATATTTTCTAAATTTTTAATAAATGATTTAAAATCATCATTATTAGATATAGAATCAAAAGGTCAATTACTATTTCTCAAATCAAAAACAAAATTATTATAATAATAAGAATCTATTCAGTTTAAAACTTGTTTTAAATATTTTATGGAATTATTAGTATCTCACTTATATCCATATGATCTTGCTAAATCATATATAGCATCATTCTTAATATTAATTCGTTGGTATTCAGTTAAAGTTGTATCCAAAGAAGATTTCTCTAACTGTTTATTAAAATTATCTATAGCTTTATCATAATCATCTTTAACATAATAGTATATTCCAATCCATTTGTAAGCATTTGATAAATTTGGAGACAAACTAATAGCTTTTCTAAAATTTATAATAGATTTGTTAAAGTCATCTCCTCATTTATAAAAATATCATATTCAAAGTGATAAATAGTTATTTGGATAATCTTTATTTGTTTCTATTCAAAGTAAAGAATATTCTATAGCTTTATTAAAGCCATCTTGTTTAATTAAATATATATTTGATAAATTATTATATACTTCTGATTTTATAAAAATTGAACCATCACTACCTAATACTTTATTAAAATAATCTTCTGCAGAATCATAATTTCATTGACTATATTCATACCTACCCCTATTTAAAAGATTTGTAGGTATATCAAATGACATATCTTCAGATTCTAAATAATAAGTATTTGCTTTTTCTATATCTCACTTTAATTCATATATATATCCAATCTGATTTAATAAAACTGCTTTATCATAATCTTTTATATCATCTATTCTTAAAGCTTCATTATATTTACTTAAAGCCTCTTCATAATTTCCAACAATTTCATTAGAATATCATTTGTAATATAAAATCAATGAGTCATCATTCATTGTATTTAATATAGATAATGCCTTTTTACTATATTCTTCTTCTTTATTATAAGATGTTGCATACTGTAAATATACTTTAACCAAATTGATTTTATTTTCTGTACTTTTATCATCAATATTATATTCATTTTCAAAATAAGCTATACTAGAAATTAAGTCCTTATCATATTCATCTGCTGATCCAGAATTAGATTTAACTTCATCTTGTTTTTGAGCTTGATTTTCTAATAAGTTACTATTTTCTTCTCTTTCATCCAAATTAAAACTACTTTTAGAATAAAAAAAATATCATCAAACAATTAATAAAATTAAAATAAATAATAATAAAACTTTTGTTGTATTTTTAAGTTCCATAAATATTAGTAAGATTAAATATATAAAATTTAAGTTTAATTAGAAAAAACAAAAAAAATAAAGAAAAACCTTTTTTTATTTAAAAGATTTTTCTTTATTTTATATATGCACCTCTAATATCTCTTTTAATTCAGAAACTTGACGTACTCAAACTATTTGTTCAACAGGTTTTCCGTCTTTAAAAATAATCATTGTAGGTATACTCATTACTCTAAATTGAGCTGCTAAAGCAGGGTTTTCATCAACATTTACTTTAGCTACTTTAGCTTTATCTCACATCACACCTGTTAACTCATCCAAAATAGGTATCATCATTTGACAAGGACCACACCACTCAGCCCAAAAATCAACTAATACAACTCAAGACTTAATTTCATCTGCAAAACTGCTTTCATTTAATACTACTGTCATATTTTCAAAAATTATATAATAAACTAATATGTAACTTATTATACAAAAAATATAAAAAAGTAAAATAAAAACTCTTATAAATAATATAAGAGTTTTTAGAATATAAAAGTAATTACTAAAAGTATAACTATTTTTAAATTAATTATTATTTAACTATTTCTACTACTTGTCATGATGATATATTTCATCATCTTGCATCTCTAAAGTGTGCTTTTACTTTTATTCATGATACATACATATTTGTGTTTGATGTCATTACATGAGTCCATACTCAATTACTATAACTCCATCAAGATACATTTTTTAAATATGTATAATTTGATGTAGTATTACAAAATGTTGGATTTACTGCAC
>JAQVGG010000040.1 GCA_028696815.1 Candidatus Altimarinota bacterium | reverse complement strand
ATAAAGTAGTAATTTTTACTTTATTTTTTTAAATTATTATTTATAATTACAAAACTTAAAATTATAAATTATTATTATGAAAAAAATTATTATACTTTTTGTGCTTTTTTTTTCTTTTAGTACAGTAGCTTTTGCAACAGATGCTTGTGATAAATTTTTACCTCAAGAGATACATTTTATGTGAAAAGTAACCATTGTTGCTAATTTTAGGGATTATCCTTGTGTTTCAAAATCAAATGTACTTTGAGCATCAAGGATTTGAGATACTTATGAGATAGTTTCAAAAGTAGATGGTTGGTATCAGATAAAGCTTAGTGATTCTCAAGCCTATTGGATATGGGATCAAGCAATAGAAAAGGTAAGTGATATAGAAGATAGTTCAAATTATACTTTAACTTCAAAAGATAGAATACTTATAAATAAATTTATATTTAAAGTAAATGAAATAGTACAAGAAAGATGACTAGTTTATAGACAATATTTAGTAAGAAAGATATGGCAGATATTAAATAATTGAAATTATTCTGATAAAAATATTGCTATACTACAAGAAGTCAAAGATAGGATTTCTCAGATAGAGATAAGGAAAGAAGAAGTAGTTATACAAGAAAGTACAAATCTAAATAACTCTTCTGAATCAAATACTTATAATTTAACAAATATAGATTTAAGTAAAGTAAAAGAAACTTGGCTATGACGGTATAATTCTGTAAGATCTGATTTATGAAGAGGGAATTATAGTTATAATTCTACTCTTGAAAAAACAGCAATTGAATGGTCTGAGCTTTCAAAACAAAGATGAGAAATAACACATAAGAGAAATTCAGGTGATGTATATTATGATTATGCTAAAATAACTTCTTGGTTTAAGGATAGATGAGTTATTTGTAAAAATGTAAATAGTATAACTCATACTGAAAATATATGATGGGGAATGTATAGCTGTAATGATTTAGATTGTACGGATGAATTGATAGGTACTATTAGATCTACTTTTGATTTTTATATGTCAGAAAAAAATAAATCATATAAACCGCATTATGAAAGTATAGTTAACCCATATTTTACTATTATATGATTAGGTATTTCAATAGAAGACTTATGAAATTCAATGTATAAATATTATTTAACAGTGCATTTTTGTACTGAATTAGAGTAGTATTATTTAATGCAAATTTTAGAAAAATATTGACAAAACTTAGTTTAAAATTAATTTGTAAATTACTAAGTTGAATAAACATAAGTTAAAAAGTAATTTTACTTTAAAAATTTAATGTTAATGTAATGTTTCATAAATATAATCAGCTGTAATACTTTTTAATTTATAGTTCATGTTTTATAGAATTTTTATATCTTTTGTTTTTATTTTTATCCTAATTCCAACAAGTTTTTCTTTTTTTTATCCTAAAATAAATAAAGTTGAAATAGTTAAAATAGATACAACTTCATATGATTATGAGATTATTTGAAAAAATGGTCTTATTGGATTAAGTTATAAAGTTTCATTAAAATATCTATTATCTGAAGATTATATATTTGAAATAAATATAGATAAACTTAAAGATTTTTGATCTTTAAAAAGTTTACAGATAATTATTGATAACAAGTTTTATAGTAATACTGATTATTATTATTTTAATACTGAAAATAAGTTTTATTTTTGATCAAAAGATTTAAGACAATTATTTTTAAAGTCAGAAAAAAAATCATTTAATTTTGAGCTTTGTTACAATTCTATAGATGAACAAGTAAAATGTTTGTATAGTGATGATATTAAGATTTTAGATTTTTATGAAAGGTATAATGATACTTATTCATATTTACAATACTATTTAAAAGATTTAAAAATAGATAAAGTAAAAGAAAGTGTAAAAAATAATTATACTCCTGTAATTGCTATAATAGATGACTGAATAATTATAAATCATAAAGATTTAGATGGAAAACATTGGATTAATTCTCAAGAAATAGATTGAAATTGAATTGATGATGATAATAATTGATATATAGACGATTATTATGGACGGAATTTTATCTACAATAACAATAATTTATCTCTTAAATGATTTCATGGTACTCATGTAGCATGAGTTATTTGAGCAAATACTAATAATAATTTTTGAGTTACATGAATAATTAATGATGTTAAGCTTATGCCACTTATTGCTTGTAAAGATAGTTGTAAAGCAGATGATATAGCAAAAGCTATTAGTTATGCTGTATACAATAAAGCTGATATCATAAATCTAAGTTTAGGTTGAGATTATATAGATGTAAACAATAAAAACATATTTAATGCTATCAAATATGCAGTTGAGAGAAATGTTGTAATTGTATCTTCTGCTTGAAATTGATATGATTTAAAATGAGGATCAAAATGAATTGATACTACTGTACATAAGATTTTTCCTGTTTGTGATGAAAATGTAAGTACTGATATCATATGAGTATCAGCACTATCAATTTTTTCTGATAGGACAAAAAATTGACTTTATACTTACCGGAGTAACTATTGAATTTGTGCAGATATAGCTGTTCCATGAAGCAAAATTGTATCATTATCAACTGTATGATGATATTCTATAAACAGTTGAACTTCATTCTCAGCACCTATAATCACATGAATTATTTGATTATGATATAATCAGTATTGAAAAGTAGATAGTAAAATAGTTTATAAGTCACTGATATCAAGTTATGATAAATGGTACTGAATAGATGCAGAGAAATATATAAAAGAACTTTGAAAAAATTTGAAGAAGTAATAT
>JAQVGG010000010.1 GCA_028696815.1 Candidatus Altimarinota bacterium | reverse complement strand
TATTGATTTTTACCACTTTTTCTTTTACAATCAGGCTGAAGCCGTGGGGTTTAAACCCATTGTGCAAATGTGGTCCTCCTCTCTACTTAAAAGTAGGGGTTTAGAACCCATCATTTGTAAATTAAAAGAAAACCAAGATTAATCTTGGTTTTCTTTTTTACCATTTTTTTCATCCCTCATCAAAGGAAACAACACTACATCTCTTAAATTTTCTTGTCATGTTAGAAGAGAAAGTATTCTCTCTATTCACATACCCCAACCTGATTGTGGAGGCATGCCATACTCCATTGCAAGCACAAAATCATCATCTCATGAAGTTGCTTCCTCATCTCATGCTTCTAGAGCTCAAGACTGAGCATCAAAATTTTCTTTTTGAAGTTTTGGGTCAACTAGCTCAGAGTAGGCTTTAAGTATTTCCCATCCATTTACTATTACTTGAAACTGTTCTACTACATTTTCATCACTATCTGAAGTCCTAGCAAGAGGCTGCATGGTTTTTGGATAATTGTAAACAAAAGCTGGTCATATTATACTTGGTCTTAAAACTTTCTTAAATAAATAATCTATCATGGTAGCAGTAGCTTGTTTATCAATACCTTCCCAAGTAAATCAAGCAGCTTTTATATCTGCCCTCAATTTATCTGCATCCTCTTCACTATATGCTTCTATATCTATACCCGATTTGTCTTTTACTCAAGCTATATAATCTATCCTGTTCCAAGGAGTTGTAAAGTTAACCATTCTTGGATTACCTTCTTTGTCTTTTATCTCTATCTCTCTGTTTAATTTTAGTTTATCAAATATATAATCAAACATCTCTTCTGTAAATCTGATATTGTCTTCAAAATTCCACCAAGCAGCATAATGCTCTATGGCAGAAAATTCTTGCATATGAGATGGGTCAGATCACTCATTTCTAAAATTTCTTGTAAACTCTACCACTTTTTCAAATCTACCAACAGTAGCTTTTTTTAAAGCTGTTTCTGGAGCAATTCTCAAGAAAAAATCCTCATCAAAATCATTGTGGTGAGTTATAAAAGGTTGTGCTGCAGCTCAAGAAGCAGCATTACCTAAAACAGGAGTTTCTATCTCTATAAAACCATTATCATGATAAAAGTCTCTCAGTGTTTTTATAAATTTAGATCTAAGTAGAAATCTATCGTAAGATTCACTGTTCATTATCAAATCAAGATATCTTTGTCTGTAAATAGTTTCCTGATCTTGAACTCAGTGAAACTTTTCTGGAAGTGGTCTAATGGCTTTACTAAGTATTTGAAACTCTTTTACAAATATAGTTGATTCTCCATGTTTAGTTAAAAACAAATCTCCTATAACTCAGACATAATCTCAAACTTGGCAAAACTTCTCAGCAATCTTAAAAGCTGATTTTTCTTCACCATCTAATACTATAGTAGTAACTTCGTCTCTTCAAGTATTAAAAACTACTTTATCTTTTGCAAAACATACTTGTATATCTCATGTGTTATCTCTCAATTTTCAAAATAAAAGTTTTCACATACCTCTACTTTGCATAAGTCTACCAGCTGTTTTAAATTCTCAAACAGCTCAATTTTCCATTAAATTATCAGCATCAGCTACTTTTCACTTTTCACTTTCCTCTTTTATCTTATTTATATCCACTTTTCATCTATAATTATTTGCATAACAAATAACTCAAGCATCTTTTAAGCTTTGGATTTTCTGCATTCTATCAAGGGATTCTCTTGAATATTCCACGTATTTAATAATTAAAGAATAAATCACGCTAAAGACGTGACCACGCCTTGCGTGGAATTTAGGTATATAAATTAACTATTTTAGCTAAAAAAGCAAGTGAAATTATTGATATAGTTATATCTTGAAATACCTAACTTATTTGTCAACTGATTTATTTGTAGGAAAGTTTTTTTTATGATAAAATAATATGGATTAGTACTAAAAACAATAAATGAAGAAGATATTATTTATCATCCTGTGATTAATTTTTACTCTAAACCAAGCTCTTGCTTCAGCTTTATCAAGGGATCAGAATAGAAATTTAAGTTCTGCTACAAAAGAGGAACAATCTACTTGAGTATGATTTTTTGATAGTTTTACAGACTTTTTCGCAGAATTATTTTATTGGTTTGTAATAATTGTTATATCTGTTATTTTTTTAGTTATACTTGTAAAAACCATCAGACTTCTTTTTGAATTATATTATACAAAAAACCTAAGATACCTAAGAGTTACCCTTCCTAGAGCCGACTCAAAACTTGATAAAGAAAGAGAAACAAAAAAAGATTTCAAAGAAAAAATAGGTATGATGTCTATGTTTTACAAGGCAATTCATAAACTTGCTGAGGCATGAGCATGGGATACTTTTTTAAACTTCTTTTTTGCTCATTCTAAAATATCCCTTGAGCTAGTTTATGATAAATGAAGAGTTAATTTTTATGTGGTTACTTATAAAAATTATGTAAATCTCATATCTCAACACTTAACATCTATTTATAATGATGCGGAAATTATTATAATTGATCCCAAAAAAGATTATATTAATCTAAAGGAAAAATGATATTACCTTAGAGCAGCATCTCTATGAAAAGAGCATGATGATGTGTTCCCTATAAAAACATTTAAGTATTTAGAAGATGATCCTATAAATAACTTTACAAACACATTTTGAGGTCTTGATAATGATGATAAAGCTGTTTTTCAAATAGTTATTAAACCTGAACCAAGCTCTTACAACAAAAAAGCAAAAAAAGCTGCATGATTAGTAGCAAAATGAAAGTATAATAAATCAAGAAATAATCCTATAGGATTCCTATGGAAACCCTTTTGATTATTATTTAACCCTGTAAGAATTCTTTTTGAATGAACAGATTGAGTTATAAAAGATCAAAATAATGCTCCTGGGGCAAGTGAATGAGATGCTTATAAAATCTTTAACCAAGCAGAAACTGAAAGCCAAAAAGTCATGTGAGAAGCAGCTGCTCAACCTACTTTTAAAACATCTATGAGAATACTTGTTTCAAGTAAAAAACATGAAAACTCTGAAAATGGAGTACACGCTATAGTTGCTGCTGCTTCAATTTTTACTGATGAGTATAACAATGCTTTAGATAATCCTCAAATGATTGAAGATTTAATACCCCGTATAATTACTCCTTTAAGATATTTTTGATTTAAACATAAACTTGTATGATTTTTTCAAAATATCTCATATTTTTCAACAGATGAGGTAACTACTATATACCATTTACCAGATATAAACTACAATAAGTCATCTATTATAAATTGGTTATCATATAAAAAATTACCAGTTCCTTCAAATCTGAAATTTCCTCAAGAACCTTGTGTACTAGAAAAAAAAGTTCAAACTTGAACTGATTCAGAGTGAAATCCAGTTTATGATTTACAAGAAACTACAATGACTCTATGAGGATTTCCTGTTTATAAAGACTGAGTAATTTTATGATGGAATGAATATAGAAATAAAAAAATACCTGTTTATTTTAACAGAAAAGATAGATGAAGACATCATTATATACTTTGAAAATCTGGTTGAGGTAAATCGGTATTTATTTGAACGCTAGCAAGACAAGATATCCGGAATGGAGACTGAGTCTGTGTTATAGATCCACACTGAGATTTAGTAGAAGATATACTCGCTTACATCCCTAAAGAAAGAGCAAAAGATGTAATAATTTTTGATCCTAGTGATGATGATAGACCTATGGGTTTAAACATGCTTGATATTATATCTACTGATCCTGAAGCCAGAAAAAGAGAAATGGATAAAGCGGCTCTTGATGCAACAGAAATATTTATAAAGATATTTGGTGATGAGATTTTTGGTCCTCGTATACAACACTACTTTAGAAATGGTTGTTTAACTCTGATGGAAGATACAGAAGATGGTGGAACACTTATAGATGTACCTAGACTTTTTGTTGACGATGCTTTTATGAAATACAAAGTATCAAAAGTAAAAAATCCTGTTGTAAGATCATTTTGGGAGCATGAATATGCAAACACTTGAGATAGAGAAAAACAAGAGATGATACCATATTTTTCTTCTAAATTTGGTCCTTTTATCACAAATACAACTATCAGAAATATAATAGGACAACCAAAATCAGCCTTCAACATAAGAGAGATGATGGATAATAAAAAGATACTTCTTGTAAATCTTTCAAAAGGTAAGATTTGAGCCCTAAATGCACAACTTTTATGATTGATTTTTGTATCAAAAGTAAATATGGCTGCAATGAGTAGAGCTGATATACCAGAAAGTGAGAGAAAAGATTTTTATATGTATGTTGATGAATTTCAAAACTTTGCAACTGAAACTTTCTGAGAGATACTCTCAGAAGCAAGAAAGTATCACTTATCTCTTATAATGGCTCACCAATATATAGCTCAAATCGGGTGACATAGTTGACAAAAATGAGATAAACCAAGTATTAGAGATGCTGTATTTGGTAACGCCTGAACCATACAATCATTTAAGGTTGGTGCAGACGATGCTGAGTACTTAGAAAAAGAATACGCTCCTATACTATCTCAACAAGATATTATCGGGATTGCAAACTACACCGCTTACCTAAAACTAAATATAGATAATGCTTCTAGTAGACCTTTTGATATAAAAACTATATGGGATGAAGCCTACAAAGATGAAACTGTAAAAAACTGAACAAAAATATCTGATATAATAAAAGAATATTCAAGAAAAAAATATTGAAGAAAGAAAAAATATGTAGATATGGAAATAGAGGCAAGACTTGGTATTATGCCAAATCAATAATATTTTGTTTCATTCTTTTCTCTTTTAACTTTTAACTTTTTACCATTTTATGAAAACACTAATAAAAATATTTTTACTACTAATTGTACCTTTTAGTTTGTTTACAAATACTGTAAATATATATGCAGATATAGCTGACTACAACATCACAGATCTTAACCAGTATAATGAGTGAAATACAAATAGAAACAAAGATTTAAAGGAATTCTGAGAATGAGATGCTTGGTTAGGATACTTTGCTGAAGATACAAGTGCTTTTAATTTAATGGTAAAAATTGCAAAAGATGTAAAAAATATTTTTTTCTTTTTAGCAACTATATTTTTAATGGTAATTGTATTTAGAGTATTATTTATGGATAATACTGAGGAAGAAATGGAAAAATTTAAAAAATGAGTAATTTGGATTACGATTTGAATAATAGTTATGCAATCAGCTTATGCATACACTGTTACCCTATATGATCAACAAATTTCAAGAGAACTTTGATTTAGATTTGTAGAAAATATAGTCTATCCTTTAATTTGACTTTTAGAAGTACTTGCATCAATATTCTTTTTATGAGTCGCTATAATGGCATTTTATAAAATGATAACTGCAAACTGAGATGAAGAAAAAGCTAAATCATGAAAAATGACTATAGTATATGCTATAATCTGATTTATAATGATAAAATTAGCAAAGCTTATAGTATCATGAATTTATGGAAAAATAGACAGTTGTTGAAGTTGAACTTCTCTAATAAGTACATCAACTTCTGCAAGTTGTATAAAAGCAGCTGATATACATGGATTCGCTAAAGTTATGCTAGAAGTTATAAATTGGATGAATGGATTTATATGAATAGTTGTAATAATAATGATAATTTATGCTTGATTACAAATCATATTGTCTGCTTGAGATGAGGAAAAGTTAAAAAAAGCAAAATCTGCAATAATATATATAGTTATCTGACTTATATTACTTGCTATAAACTACTTAATATTAAGTTTCTTTATATTACCAGAAACAACTATATAGTTAAAAGTTAAAAGTAGAAAGTTCTTAAAGTAACTTTTAAATAACTTTTAATTTTATAACTTTACAAACTTTATAACCTTACAAACTATTATGAAATTCATATCAAAAATACTAATCTTCTTAACTTTAATTTTATGAGTATTTTTAATTACAAACACTTCATTAGCTGAAATGGTAAACATACCTTGAAGCAGTGAAATAAAAGATGTATCTATTAATATAGATAGTGACGCATGAGATCCATTAATTTTTGCTAATAAAGTTGGATATTCTCTATTTAAAACTACAAAAATCATTTTAGAATGACTACTAGTTATATATATAGTATATGTATGAATAATGATGATTATGTCTATGTGACATAATGAAGAACAACTAACAAATGCAAAAAAACAATTATGGTTTGCTATAATTGCTATTGTGTTTATCAATATACCTTGAAGTATATATAATATGTTTAATTCTATTGATAAAGGTATAGGATCTAAACAGTGAAATAGTTTTTCAAATAATGATAGTTGAAACCTTTTTATAGACACATATGCTTTTGAATATACTTTTACAAACAATATAGTGGGATTTTTTGAAGTATTACTTATAGCAGCAGCAGTTGTTATGTTAATTATTGCTTGAATAAAAGTTTTAACTTCTATGTGAAAAGAAGAAAGACTAAAAGAGTGAAAAAACAAAGTTTTATACTCTATTATTGCACTAGTATTTGCTTGAATTATAGAAGCATGGAAGATATTTGCATTTGAATGAAGCATAAGTAAGTGAATGGATATTTTTGAAAACTTAGCTAACTTAGCTCTATTCTTTGCTTGACCAACAGCAATATTTTTCTTAACTTTTGCATGATACTATTATATAACTGCAAATGGTGATGAAGAAAAAGTAAAAAAAGCAAAATCTATTGTAATAAATACTCTTTTAGCTACACTAATACTACTTGCTGCTTATACTTTCCTTCTTGATTTAGCGACTTTATAAAAATTAATATGAAAAAAATATCAAAAATATTATTAATACTTTTAATACCATTTAGCTTTTTTTTAACTAGCTATTCTTTTGCTGCATGAGTATGAGATATGTGTTTTGAATGAGAAATACCTGTTTCAGTTTCAGAATCAGTTCCTTGAGCTAATTGTATAGAAGACGGTAACAAAACATATTGTTGTGTAGCAAAATGATTCACTCCTGTTATGAAAATGATGTGAGCCATAATTAAATGGTTTACCTATATTGCTTGATTAGCAATTGTATTGTTTATAGTTATAAATGGTATAATGTACTCTATGAGCGGTATAGATCAAGGAATGAAAGACAAGGCAAAAGAAAGAATCTGAAAAACACTTATGTGACTTGTTATACTACTACTTAGCTGAGTTATACTAAACGCAATAGCTCCTTGGGTGTATAAATAACTACCCCCTAACCCCCTCCTTAGTAAGGAGGGGGGAATTTTTTATCTTTCATATCTATTTTTCAACTCTTCTAAATTAATATCAAAAACTACTGGTCTTCCGTGTGGACACGTTGAACTATAATCTCAAACACTATCGCAAAGCAGTTTGTTCATCTCAAACAGATTTAATTTATTTCCAAATTTTATAGCTGATCTACAAGCAGTATAAGCGTATATTTTATTTTTAATTTCTTGCAGAGTTTTTGACTTTGTAAACTCATGTTCTCATATATCATCTAAAACTCATAAAAATATATTTTTTATATTTTCTTTTTTTACAAAATCTGGTATTCCATTTATCATAATTATGGCTCATCACATTATCTCAAAATCAAATCACATCTCCTCAAAGATATTTTTATTTTCCTCAAGTATATTTAACTCTTTTGGTGAAAGATTTAGCGATTCTCAAATCAGAAGCCCCTGAGTTTTAAATCAAGTTTTAGAGTTAATTAATTTTTCATAAATTATTCTTTCAGCCAAAGCGTGTTGATCTAAAAATTTTATTCAATCTTTAGTTTCAACTATGATATAAGAGTTATGTGCTTGTCATATAATCCTTCAAAGAGGAGTATCGTGAAGATCTCTCTCATTCCTTTCTAAATCAACTCCTGGCTTACTATTATCAAGTATACCTTTACTAAAGTTTATTGCATCAGATATATTAGCCTGTGCAGGATTTGCACTTGTATCTTTATATGGACTATATGATTTAAATTTAGTTCAAGAACCTGTGTAGTAAGTCCCCCTATCTAACTTTCCCCCCAAGGGAGAAAGAATAGCTACATTACTACATTGTTCTACCCCTTTCTCCCTTGAGGGGAAAGGCTGGGATAAGGGGTTTATTTGTTGAGATGAGCTCACTAAACTCACGCTATTTAATTTATCCTCAACAGCATGGTAAACTCATCTAAATATTTGGCTTTCATTCGCAAACCTAACCTCAAGTTTTCTAGGATGGACATTTACATCAACTTGTGTTGGGTCAACATCTATGTTTAAAACATAAGCAGGAAAACTTCCATGAGGTATAAATCTGTTATATGCATCAGATATTGACTTAAAAATTAGGGGAGATTTGATAACCCTTTTATTTACGAAAAGACTTTGTCTATTTTTATTTGGAAAAGATACTTTTGGATCTGATATATATCCAGAAATCTTTACTCAAACAAGTTCTACATTTACTTCTAGTAAATTATCAGAAAACTCTTCTCAATATATATTATAAATACGAGTTTTTAAGTCTTGTTTTTCAGGATATTTAAAAACTGATTTTTCATCACTTACAAACTCAAAACCTATTTGAGGATATACCAAACTCATTGCGTTTAAAAATTCAAGGATGTGAGCATACTCAGTTCTCTGCTTTTTTAAATAATTGAGCCTAGCTGGAGTATTATAAAATAAGTTTTTTACTATTATCTTTGTTCAAGTTTCACAAGGATATGAAACTATATCTGTTTTTTCTCAATCAACTACTTCTAAACTATAACCTCAAGAATCTATTATTGTAGCTTCTTCTCTCCCTTTGGGACAAGTGAAAGAAGGAGTGCTTGCACGACTATCTTGAAGTTGAAGCGAAGTAGAGACTGAGTGAGGGCTGTGGCTCTTTTTAGAAATTATTTGAAACTTTGAAACAGAAGATATAGAGGCTAAAGCTTCTCATCTAAACCCAAAAGTCATCACATTGTATAAATCCTGCAAAGATTTGATTTTTGAAGTTGAGTATTTTTCTATAGCCAAAGATAAATCCTCTTTTTCTATACCTGTTCAATTATCTGTTATTATTATTTCATCTATTCAGCCTCACTTTATCTCTACTTTTATACTTGTTGCTCCAGCATCAATTGAGTTTTCAACCAACTCTTTTACTACTGATACTGGTCTTTCTACCACTTCTCAAGCAGCTATCTGATTTGCTAAAGTTTTATCTAGTTTTATAATTTTAGACATGAAAAAAGGTTAATATAATTATTAACCTTAGTTTAGTAATATGTTAATCTTTGTAAAGATTATTTTTTTCTTCAAATTATCTCAAGTACTTTATCTTTTACTAATTCAGGAATTTGAGAATACATTGCCACATATTTTTTAACTGTATAGTAATAATCCGTAATTTCTTGTACTACTCCTAAAATTTTTATAAGTCTTAAAAGAGCAATAACAAGTAATACTCAAATAATAGTAATAAATACTGTTAGTACTACAAATAGTAAGTCTAATGTTGTAAGTATTTGCATTTTGAAAATATTAAAAATTATCTATCTGTTTATTTATATCTAGATTAGCTGATTTTACAAGCTTAAATATATTGTCTTCTCACTCAATAATCTTCAAAACTTTTTCTTCTTCAAAAACAACTAAACTAGGTATAATTTTAACTCAATAAGTAGATAAATCAAGTTCTTTTATATTTATAGTTGCAAGTTTTAGTTTTATATTTTGACTAAATGCTTTTGTAACAAGTACAGGAAACATGTATAAAGCTTTTTTGAAAAAATCGCTTTTTTCATCTCAAAATACTACTACAACTCTATGCTTAAACATCTTTGTTTCTCAAGTTTTTTTACTTACAAATGTAGTAGCAGCAGATTCTTTAATTATACTATTTAAATCTTCTATTTTTGTAATAGTAAAACTTGAGTCCATTAGACTTTCTGCACTTTTTTCTATAACAGTATCTTTTAATTTAACTGCTTTATCTTTAAAAGTTTTAAATTTAGCTTTAAAATCCATATTTATTAATTTATTTACTATTTTAATTAATTATACAATAATTTAGTTTTTTTAGCAAAAAAGTTTGCATTTTTATATTTTTTTTATATGATATGCTCCGATTTATAAACTTAATATAAAATATATGACAAACTCTGCATTGATAAAAAAAGTTCAAGAAGCTTACATACAAGAAGGTAGACAAGAACTTAAAACTGGTATGGAAGTTGAGGTACACCAACTTATAAAAGAAGGTTGAAAAGAAAGAATACAAAAATTTAAATGATTAATAGTTAAAACTGCTTGAAAAACTCAAATGGAAAAAACTATTACAGTTAGAAGAAAAATCTGAGCATTTTGAGTAGAAAAAATCTTTGCAGTACACTCTCCTACAATTAAACAAATAGATATACTTAGACAATTTAGAGTTAGAAGAAAATCTATTAAATTCATCAGAGATCTTACAGGTAAAGCTGCTAGACTTAAAGAAGTTAGATAATTTCAAAAATCTCTTCCCAAATATTCGGGAAGAGATTTTTTCTTTGAATTTAATTTTTTTTTTATATAATCTCATAAATTAATAATTAAGAAAACAAACATATGAATTTTAAAGATCTAAGTTTAATAGAAATAATAGAGAAAATAAAATCTGGAGAAACTACATCAAAAGAAGTTTTTGATTATTTTGTAAAAAGAATTGAAAAGTATGATTCTAAAGTAAAGGCTTTCAATTACATAAATAAAGACTGATTACAAGAAAACACTGATTCTCTTTTAGCTTGAGTTCCTATCGCTGTAAAAGACATATTTTGTGAGACTAATATACCAACTACATCTGCATCAAAAATGTTAGAGCTATTTAAACCTCCTTATGACTCAACTGTTATTAAAAACTTAAAAGAAGCTTGAATTAGTTCTCTAGGTAAAGTTAACATGGATCAGTTTGCTATGTGATCCACTTGAGAAAGTTCTGTTTTTTGAGCAACTATAAATCCATGGTGAACAAACAGAATACCTGGATGATCTAGCTCTGGTTCTGCTGCCGCAGTATCAGCTTGACTTGCTCCAGCTGCACTATGAACTGATACGGGTTGAAGTATTAGACAGCCAGCTTCAGTTTGCTGAATCGTATGATTTAAACCTAGTTATGGAAGAAACTCTAGATTTTGAGTAAACGCAATGGCTTCAAGCTTAGATTGTCCTGGAACATTAACAAAAACAGTAAAGGATGCCGCCATCTTATACAATATAATGAACTGAGAAGATCCTTTAGAAAACACAACTATTGCTTGAAAAGATATAATTGATGATAAAATATGGGAAACAAAAAGTCTAAAATGATTTAAAGTTTGAGTGCCAAAAGAGTATTTTGAAGAAGGTCTTGATGCTTGAGTAAGAAAAACTATAGAGGAGGCTATAGAAAAAATGCGTGAACTATGAGCTGAAATAAAGCAAGTAAGTTTACCAACAACAAAATATGCTATAGCAACTTACTATATACTTATGCCAGCTGAAGTCTCTACAAACTTAGCTAGACTTGATGGTATAAGATATGGTCATAACTCAGATCTACCTCATGAAAGCTTAGATGAGCTATATCTAAATAATAGATGAGAATGACTTTGAGATGAAGCTAAAAGAAGAATCATGATATGAAGTTATGTATTATCAGCTTGATTTTACGATGCTTATTATAAGAAAGCTGCTGCAGTTAGAACACTTATTATAAAAGATTTTAAAAAAGTATTTGAAGAAGTTGATGTTATAGTATGACCTGTAAGCCCGAGTGTTGCTTGGAAACTATGAGAAAAAACAGATGATCCATTAAAGATGTACTTATCTGATGCTTATACTATCCCCGCAAGTCTAGCTTGATTACCTGCTATATCTGTTCCATGTGGATTTGCAGAGAGTGAAGATTCAGAAAAGGAAAAGCTTCCAGTATGATTACACATGATAACTCCTCAGTATGAAGAACAAAGACTGCTTGAAATAGCTCATGTGTACGAACAAGCTACTAACTGGAAAGAAAAAATGATTCCAGAAGGATTTGAAGATTAAAAAAGATCTAAATTCACAAAAGAGACCGGTCTTAAATTTGGAAGACCGGTCTCTTTTTTCATTATTTTTGCAAAAATAATCCCTAATATGATATAATATATTAGAGATTATTTTTTTAATAAATAAATATGGCTTTTGATCCATTAGCACAATTACATAGTATGCCAGCAGAACCAAAACTAGAGGAGGCACAAGAAAAAGAAAGAGATAATGAAAGTTATAAGGCTGAAACTATGCCAAATTTTGAAGGAGCAAGAAAAAAACTAGCTATGGAATTATATGGTCAAAATAAGACTATAGAAAATAATAGTGATGATGTTTTAGCAAAAGAACAATGACCGAGTTTTGCTAACTATGAAAGTGGATCAAGCTTAAGTCATGGAATAGAAAATCAAGGTGAAACAAATATTGACAGTGCTCTGGAAGCTGAGCAACCTATAGAGTTATGAGAACTTGTAAACTCTCCTTTATTTCCTACTTTGAGAGGATTAATGGAATCAGGAAATATAGATTATGAAATATATAAAAAAACTGTAGAGCAGCTTAAGAAAACAAAAAAAGAAGAAGCTCAAGATATTATAATTTCAATAATAAATAGTATCTGAAATAATGATACAAAAGAAACTATGCTTAAACAATTAAATAGCAAAGAAGAAATAAATGAGGATAATTTCGAACAAACACCTTTTTATACTGATGCAAAAACTAGATTAGAACTAGATAAGTGAGTGTGATGACTTGAAATAATGCTAGCACAAAATTATATCCAAATACCAGAAAACTCTTGAAAAACTAATCCTGAACAAGATTTAGCAACAACTCTTGATACAGTACTAAATAAGATACTTGAAAAAAACTCACCTGACTTTGCTAAACAAAATGCTATACATATAGGACAAGTGAGAAACAGTTCAAGTTTAAGTGAAAGATATAGTGCCCTAAAACAAGTATACAAAGAAGATCTAAAAACAGATGCCATAATTTGAGGAAAGAAATGAAAAGAGGAAGTAACTAGAAAAAAAGATAGTTTAAAAGCTAAGGCAGAAAAAATAACAAAACAAATAATAGAAGCAAAAAATATTACAGATGTTCAAGAAAAAGAACAACGTTTATTAGAGTTAAAAATTGAAAAAGAGAAAATAATAAAAGAATGAAACGAGGTTGATGTATTAGAGTGAGAACTATTTGTATGAAACAAACAAATAGAAGACCCTGAACAAAAAAATCCTGAAACTCCAAAACAAGCAGCTTAAGCTGCTTGTTTTTTAGTATCTCAACTAAAATAAAGAATTATAAAACATAAAGTTACAAAGTATAGCAACATAAAGTAGTTTTTATATACTCAAGCATCTATCTTTAAAATAGCCCAGTCTAGATTTCCAAAAAAATCTACTATAATCATATCATATCTCAAAAAGATAAAATCTATATACCCTACTATAAATCCCAAAACAGGAGATATAAAATAAACTAATATTGATATAAAACCAAAAAGCATAGCAAACGGGATAGTCCATGCCATAGCAATATTTGAGATTGGTGAAATAAGCGATATCTGTCAAAAGTTAAAAATCATAATAGGTAAAGAAAAACTCATAGCTGACATTGTTAAGACAAAAGCTTCCTTTATAGCTAATGTTTCTGGTAAAAATCAAAATATCTTTTTAAAAAAATCTCATGTAAAAATTATTCATAAAACAGCTAAAAACGACAGATGCAAACTTATATCATAATTCAAACTATATGGCGAAAAAAGCACCATTATAAATGCTGTTAGTAAAACTATAGTCCAGGTATTTCCTTTTCTACCTGAAACCATTATATAGTATCATATAAGTCACATAATTGATGCTCTTACAACCGGTGCGGTGTCTCAAACAAGCATAGTAAATCATATAATTACTCATGTAATTAACACAACTCTTAAAACCAAAGGAAAATACTTAAATAAAAAGCTAAAAAATACAACAAGTATAGTTATATTAAATCATGATACTGCAATAAAGTGTGTTAATCAAGAATTATTAAAATTAGTTTTTAAATCATTTGGTAATCATTCTCTAGCTCACAACAGTATTCATCATAAAAACAAAGCTTCATTTTCAGGATAAAGTTTATGAATTACTCATAAAAATTTTTCTCTTAAATTTATTAAACTACTATCAAGTTTTGATAACTCTTTTTTATCAACAACTTCTATATAGTTTAAATAAGAAGTAAAAAATATATTTTTTGAAAGCATATAATCTTTATAAGCAAATCCTTCAAAATTGTCTATCTTATTTAGATAAGCACTACTTATTATTATATATCACTTCTCTATATCAAAGTTATTTTGAACTGTTATTATAGACAGTATTTCTTTATCTATGTCTATATTGTCTACTTTATCCAAAATGGCTTTATATTGAGTATTATATTTGTCTATTTTATAAGTGTCTGTTATTTTAAATTGAAGCTCATGTCTACTATTATCTATATACTTAACAATAAAATTTTGCTTATCTACTATCTCATTTAAATTTATTTGAGATAGTATAACTCAAAACACAAATCAAACTATAATAGATAACACTATGCTAAAATACCTTTTATAATATATATAAAAATTAAAAAATAGTATTACAAATAACAGTAATACTAAAAAAGATAAATATATATATCAAAATATGTTATTAACAAAAACTCAAAATAAAAAAGATACCAAAAAATAGTTTAGTATAGTATTTTTTGATATCATATTTATTTTTTACTTATTAAAACTGTAGTATCATTTCAAGCTATTTTTGATATGATGTAAAGCCTATAAAAAGCAAAGATAATTAAAAATAGTGATAAAATTTGAGTCATATTTATATCAAACATTACTTTAAATACATCAAATTTACCAGTAAAAAATTCTAAAATCAAAGTTAGTACTCAAAAAACAAGCAATCACATATATCCCACGAATCATCTAATTTTTATAAACATTGAAATTATATATAGTACTGAGAATAAGATAAAAGTAACTATCGAGTATACAATTGGTAAAGGAAATATAGGTGACTGATAAGGAATTGGGGTAAATGGATGAGTATAAAGTATTTCTATTCAAAAATTAGTTTCATTTCCATATACTTGCCCTCATAAAAAAGCTCCTATAAATCAGATGTATGCAATAAATAAAAAAGATAAAACTAATCAATCTATATACTTATCGAACTTCTCTTTTCTAAGTCTCACATTAATATACAATACTAAAAAGAATCAAAATATTGCTCAAAATAAAGAAAAATTGTAATCACTCATTATAAAAAATTCCATAGGATTATTTATGTATTTTAAGTCATTCCATTTACTTATTACATAAAATAGTCTAGAAAAGAAAAAAACTGACAAAAAGTACCAAAGTATATTATTTGTAAAAATTGATGTATCATAAGAATACCTAGTAGAAAGCCTTTTTAACATCCAAAAAAATAGAAAAAAGCAAAATACTAAGCTTAATCAGAAGCTATAAATTATAATTCAGGGATATGGTTCAAAAAATGGAAACAAAATTCTTTGAATTACTAATTAAAAACTACGAGTTACAAATTTATAATTTGATTTTATTTATTTTGATAATTTAATCAAATATTCATAATCCGTAATTGAAAATTGCAGATTTATTACGCCCTACTTTGATACTCTCTGGTTCTAGTATCAATTTTTAATTTATCTCACACATTTATAAATAAAGGGACTTGAACAATAAGTCATGTAGACATAGTTGCTGGTTTTTTACCACCTGTAGCAGTATCTCCTTTTTCTCATGGTGGAGTTTCTACTACCTCAAGTATACAAATTGGTTCTAAATTTACATTTATTGGCTCTCAATTAAACTCTTGAAGCATTACTTTATCTCCATCATTTAAGAAGTATTCAGCTCATCCTAAAGTATTTTTAGGTAAAGAAACTTGATCATATGTTTCTCTATTCATAAAATAATAATTTTCACCATCATTATATAAATAATCGTAACTATTTGTAGAAATATCTGCTGGTTCAAAATTATCTTTATCAGAAAATGTTTTAGGAATATTTGATCCTGTAAGTAGATTTTTTGCTTTTATATTTATTATACTTCATCATCTTCCAACAACTTTTTGTGAATAAGAAACCACTTCGTATGGTTCTCCATCCATCAAAAATCTTTTTCCTACTTTCAATTCACTAGCGTTTAACATATTTTTTATATTAGTATTAATGTCATTCTGAACTTGTTTCAGAATCATAATTTATCCTCCTTATAATCAAAGAATATTTTTTCTAAATATTGTATTTACATTTAATGGTTCTGAAACAAGTTCAGAATGACAAACAGTAAATTCCTTAGGATATTTTATTATTTAGCATATTCAATTACTCTCATCTCTCTTATCAAGTTTACTTTTACTTCTCATGGATAAGAAAGTTTATTTTGTATATCTAGAGCTATTTCTCTAGCTGTTTCTTGCGCTTGTAAATCAGATATAGTTTCTGCGTCTACAAAAACTCTTACTTCTCTTCAAGCACTAAGTGCATAAGCCTTTGTTACTCATGGGAAACTTCCTACAAGCGCTTCCATCTCTTGAACTCTTTTTACATATTGTTCAATAGCTTCTCTTCTAGCTCACGGTCTAACAGAACTTATAGCATCAGCTACTTGCACTATAGCAGCTTCTAAACTGATACTAAATGATTCTCCATGATGATTTTCTATCATATCAACAACTTTTTCATGAAGTTTATACTTCCTTGCAAGTTTAGCACCTATTTCAGGATGAGTTCATTCTATTTCTTGATCTAAAGCTTTTCCTATATCATGAAGTAGTCCTCATATTTTAACAAGTTTTGGATCAGCTCAAAGATCCTGAGCTATAGATTCAGCAATTATAGCTGTTTCTTTACTATGTTTAAGTATGTTTTGACCGTAACTTGTTCTAAACCTTAACTTACCAATAACTGACATTATTTCATCAGGTAGATTATCTATACCTAACTCATCACATACCTTAGTTCAAAGCTCTTTTAATAATATATCTGCCTCTGCTTCAGTCTTTGTAACTATTTCTTCAATTCTCGCTGGTTGTATTCTACCATCTTCTATAAGTTTTTCTAATGATTTTTTTGCTATATATCTTCTATATAAATCAAATGCTGAGATAAAAACGCTATCTGGAGTATCATCTATAATAAGAGCAACTCAAGTAGCTTTTTCAAATGTTGTAATATTTCTACCTTCTTTACCTATAAGTTTACCTTTTATATCATCACTGGGTATTTCTATTACTGTGGTAGTTACTTCACTAGTTACATCAGAAGCATACTGTTGAATAGATCTTAAAATAATTTCCCTTGCTTCTTCTTTTTTTCTATCTTCTAACCTCTTTTTATATTTACTTACTATATCTAAGGCATCTCCTTCATATTTTTCCTCTATTTGTTTTAAAAATAAAGTTTTTGCTTCTTCTTCAGAAAGTTTTGATAATTCTGAAAGTTTTCAGTCAAGCTCTTTAGCTTTTTCTTTTAATCTATCTTTCTCAGATTCTAAAACTCCTTCATCAAGTTTTAAATCTTCTCTTTTTTTCTCTATTTCATCTAGTTTTTGCTCAAGTTTTTCTTCTCTTTCGATTATACGTTCTTCTACTTTTTCTGCCTTTTGCATTATATCATCTGCTTGTTTTCTTGCATCTTTTAATATATTTTCAGACTCTTTTCTAGCAGATTCTAGTATATTATCTCACTTATTTTTTTTCTCTACAAGCTTTCTATTTTCCCATATAAAAAAGAAAACTGTAGATAATACTGCTCAAAAAATGGCAGCAATTAATAATTGTATTATAAATCACATCTTTTATTTTTTGTTATAAACTAAACTATACGCTCAGAATATATACACAATAATACATTCAGAATATGTTTCTGAATTTTGAATAAATACTTATATTTTTATGATTATATCAATGAAAAGTGGTAAATATTATCTTTTTTGAAATTATTTATCTATTTAATATTAACTTTAATGTATTTAATATTGTCTATATACTCTTAACCAATCTTATTATTCTCATTTTTGTTAGATTTAGTACCATTAGAAATAGGTACTTAATTTATAATAATGATTTTTATAAAAAAGCAATTTAAATATAAAAAAACTCCCTCTAAAATTAGAGAGAGTTTATTATTATTCTTCTTCAGGTAATTTAAATCATCTATCTTGTATAATTTTTGTAGCTACGTTTGATGGAACTTCTTCATAATGATCGAATTCCATAGAGTAAGTTGCTCTACCTTGAGATGCTGATCTTAACTCAGTCATGTAACCAAACATTTCAGAAAGTGGAACATATGCAGTAACTATTTTAGCTTGTCATCTATCTCACATTTCTTCTATTCTACCTCTTTTAGAGTTTATTTGTCCTATAATATCTCACATATATTCTTCAGGAGTATTTACTTCAACTTTCATTATAGGTTCAAGTAGTGAAGCTTGAGCTTTTCTACATGCAGCTTGAAAAGCTTTTGAAGCAGCTAGTTTAAATGATAATTCAGAAGAGTCAACATCATGGTAAGAACCAAATGTTAATGTAGCTTTAATATCAACCATTGGATAACCTGCTAAGAAACCTCTAGCATAAGATTCATTTAAACCCTTTTCTACACCAGGAATATATTCTTTAGGGATAGTTCAACCTACTATTTTATTTACAAATTTATTTACTGGTTTTTCTTTTGCTTCTGCTTTTATATCAGCTTCATCCATCTCTTTGTATGGTTCAAATGTGATAATAACATGACCATATTGACCTCTACCTCAAGTTTGTTTTGAGTATTTATGTTCTACATCAGCAGCTATTCCTTTAATTGTTTCTCTATAAGCAACTTGTGGAGCACCTACATTACATTCCACTTTAAATTCTCTTCTCATTCTATCAACTATGATATCTAAGTGTAATTCACCCATACCTGAGATGATAGTTTGTCCTGTTTCTTCATCAGTTCTAACTCTAAAACTTGGATCCTCATTAGCAAGTTTAGATAAAGCCATACCCATTTTTTCCTGGTCAGCTTTTGATTTTGGCTCAACTGAAACTGATATAACTGGTTGTGGGAATTCTATAGACTCAACTAAGAATTTATCATTTATATCACAAAGAGTATCACCTGTTTTAGTGTCTTTTAAACCTACTATTGCTCAGATATTTCAAGCAGAAATCTCATCTATTTCAACCCTTGTATTTGCATGCATTTGTAAAAGTCTACCTACTCTTTCTTTTTCTCAAGTTGTAGCATTATAAACATATGATCCTGCTTTTAAAGTACCAGCATAAACTCTAGTATAACATAGAGTACCTACAAACGGATCAGTAGCTATTTTAAATGCTATAGCTGCAAGTGATGAATCTGCAGCAACAGGTATAGATTTTAAAATTTCACCAGAATCTATATCTTTAACATCTAATTGCCCGTCATTTACATCAACTGGACTAGGTAAATATTCAACAGCAGCATCAATTACCATTTGAACTCAAATATTTTGAAGAGCTGAACCACAAGTTACAGCATATAAATCATTTTTAGTTACTCAAGCTCTTAAACCTTTCTTGATTTCCTCTACAGTTAATTCACCTGCTTCAAAGTATTTTTCCATTAAAGAATCATCAAACTCAGCAACTTTTTCCATTAGTTCAAGTCTTAATGCCTCACACTTATCTCTTAAATCAGCTGGAACATCTATTTCAGTTATTTTTTCTCATGAATCTCCTTCAAAGTGGTAAGCTTTCATTTCAACAATATCAACTATACCTTCAAATGTTTCAGCTTGTCCAATAGGGTATTGAATAGCAACTACTTTATTTCAAGCAAGTCTTTTTCTAATTGAATCTATAGTCATATCAAAGTCTCAACCAGTTTTATCCATTTTATTAACAAAAGCTATTCTTGGAACCCCATATTTATCAGCTTGTTTCCATACAGTTTCTGATTGTGGTTCTACTCATTGAGAAGCATCAAATACAGCAACTCAACCATCTAATACTCTAAGAGACCTTTCTACTTCAATTGTAAAATCAACGTGACCTGGAGTATCTATGATATTTATTTGATGATCTTTCCAAAACGCAGTTGTAGCTGCAGAAGTAATTGTAATACCTCTTTCTTTTTCTTGTTCCATCCAGTCCATAGTACCTTCACCATCGTGAGTTTCACCTATTTTATGGATTTTTCATGTATAGTATAATATTCTTTCAGTTGTAGTAGTTTTACCAGCATCTATATGGGCTATAATACCTATATTTCTTACCTTATTTAAAGGAGTTCTTGCACTCATAAAAATATATTAAATATTAAATGTTTATTATAATTAAAAACAAGTCTGCAAAATACAGACTTTTGTTTGCGGGGAGATTTTATACAAAAGTACCTATAAGTCAAATTTAAGTAAAATAATCTACACCTCCTCAATTTCTAATTTTTCAAGTGATTTATAAACTTCTGTAAGTATAAAAGCAATTATACTTTCTGCTTTTGATTCAGTAATTGTAATATTTACTTCACGTAAGAAAAAAGCAAATACTAAACTTATAAATTTTATTATAGATTCATCTGTTTTAAGTAGCTCTAATAACTTTTCTGTTTGTATATGAGAATAATTAATAGATACAGAGTCTATCATGTCTTCAACCCAACTATTTATCCTGTTTTTTATAGGAATAGGTAAATGAGCATCATCAAACGTAACTAATTCGGGAGATTTATAAGAAAAATCTATTTGTTGTTTTCATGAAAATTCTCTTATTTTATGAGAAATATCTATATAAACTAATGACATAACTCCTAGTAGGAAGTTTGATGAAAATCATTTACTAAGTGATGAAAAAAGTGAATTTAAAAGAGGATCATATTTTTTATCTAAAATAAGTTTAACCAAAAAATTAGCCAAAAGCATGTCTTGTGCCTTAGCTTTTTTTTCATCTTTCTGAGTTCTTTTAATTCATGCCGCTCACTTTTTTACTGACTCTTTAAATTTTTCTGATATCTCTTTTATGGCTTCCGCGGACTGTCATCATCACTCAGAGCTTTCTATATCTGGTATGTAATCTTCTAAAGACATAAAAATATTTGTTTAAATAACTTCTAATAGTCTATTAAAGTTTAGGATTTTTGCAAGAAATTATAAATCAAGAAGTAAATATAGTGTATTTACCGTAAATCAACCTTCTTGTCATATTTGTCATCATTCAAATTTTTCTTTTTTTTCATAGTCAGCTCTTCATTTATTTCAACTACTTATTTTATCAATTGATTTTCTCAATCAATCAAAGTTACTTACAAGATGTTGATCTCAATGCATTGGAATATAAACTTTTTTATACCCATTTTCTAGAGCAAATTCTCTTACAAAATTTACCATAGTTTCTGCTATAGAATCTATGTCGTATTTATAATACATTTCTTTTCTTAAATTAAATCATCTAACAACTAAATAATCTCTTTCTTGTTCAACATACATCATAAGCATTCAGATTATTTGCTTACTATTTTCATCTATTATATTTACAGGAACATACCTCTCCTCATTATGTCTGTTTACATCATTTGCGGTACAAAGCTCACTTCATGCCATAGCAAAAAATGAAGCTATATTTTTACACACATTAAACCTTACTTTATCTCACTCTCAAGGTAAATCTCAAAATTTCTTTAACTCTTTATCAATTTCTTTTTTAACCCTTGATGCTATAAACTTAAGTTGTTCAAAAAGTAGTTTAGAAAAACATTCCTGTAATTTATCCTCATCTTGTAAATACTCTTCTTTAAAATATTCTTCAAATAATTTCTTAAATTTTGTATCTTTTATATTTTGCAAATTTCAAAATATAGTCTTTAACTGATTAAAAGGTATTGTTGAAACAATATAAGGTATTATGGGTGTATTATCAGAGAAAAAGCTATCTTTTGTTACAACTCAAAATATACCACTAAGAGATTGTAATCTTGTATAATCATATTCTTTGGAAGTTCATATTTTAGTCCTATATTCTGCTATCCTATAATCATTATTTAATGAGTAGATTTGCTGTAAAATAGGTCTTAATTCTTCTAAATTTGTTGAGCTTGTAAAAAACTTTTTAAAGTCTATTTTTCAGAAATCTTGTTCTTCAGAATTTTGTGGAACCTGTAATATCTCATTTTCAATTTTTCAAATTACTTCTGTGTTTACTTGTTCTCATTGTTTTAGCCTCTTTTCTGATTTAGAAAACTCTTTTTCATATCATTCAGGAGTAAAGCTGACTTTTTTTAAATGTTCTGTATTATCTTGCAATTCTCATCTAAGTTTTTCTTTTATTTGCTCTATAGTAAAACTCGTTGGTCTATATGCCATAAATATAGCTTCAGCCATATTATCATTTATTTCTCACAAATCTATACTTTCTGAAGAAAGTATTTTTTCTGTAGTTTCTTTATAGCTACTTATAAGTTGATCTAATTCTTCCTCACTACATCATTCTACTATAAATTTATTTACAAAAGTTTTAGTTAAAAATCATCAAGTTTTATCAAGAATTGTTTTTAATTTTATTGTATCATAAAATCCTCCTTCTTGTGAATATATATTATTAGCTATTTCAAAATTATGTTTTAAATAATAATAATTATTATTATTTAAAGAATATTGTATTAAAAATCTCTCTTCTTCCATCCATTGTGTAAAATTCAAACTTATTCAACTATCTCTATAAAACTTAACTAATTTTCATAGAGTTAATCAAGAGAAGTTATTTATGAAAACTCTAAGAGATTCTCCCTCTACTTTGCTATCAAAAATCATTTTTAATAAAGTTCTTTTATCAGGATTTAAGACTATGTTTCAGTCTTTTTGTCTAAAAAACTCTCTATAAAACTTTTGTTCATTGTCAGGGAAAAATGTTTCTTGAAGAAGTTGAATGATTTTATCTTCTTTATTGATATGTCAGTCTAGTTTTATATGAGTTAATTTTTTGAAATTATATATATAATTAATTTCAACAATTTCTAAAACAGAATTTTGAAAAATATAAAGTAAGTCTTCTATTTCTAAATCCTTTCAAAATCATTTTTTATAATTTTGGACTATAAATATTATTTCCTGTATTTTTTCTGATTGTAAAACAAATATTTCACAAATACTTTCTTTATATTTTTCTTTATAACTTTTTTCTATTTGCCTAAAACTGGATAATTTAACAGGTAGCTTATATAATTCACAGATATAAGCTAGGTTTGTATATAATTCATTTCATTTTAAAATCAATGACTTCAGTAGTGGATCAGAAAAATCTTGATATCAACTGATTTGCTCATCGAAAAATCAATCTACCAATTCTATACTATTATCTATCTTATGCCTTTTAAATTCAGAAGCTATAAAGTGAACAAAAGTTTTATCTACATCTTTAAGATTTATTTTAAATAAATTATTTTGTTTTATAAATTTGATAAAGTTTAGTATGTTATACTTAACGGGGTCTGCTAAATTATAAAAAAGCATAAAATTATCATTTTCTTCAGCATCACTCCAGTCTTCAAACTCATCACTAAATAAGTTTATAAAGTCAACTGAGAGATTTTGTATTAATATATATCAAAGTTCTGAATTTTCTTCTTTAAAATGTTTTTTATCCCAAGCCTCTGTATATTTTTCTCAATTTTCATCTATCCAAGTATATTGTGGAAAGTTTTGAAAAAATTGTTTATATATAGCCTTAGTATCTACATTTGAATACTCTATAGCACTTCTTTTTCAAGTAATTGTTTGTAGTGTATTAAACAAATGACTATCTGAAAACCATTCTAAATCTAAATTTATTCAACAAATTGGTTTTAAAATATCTGCTTTTTCTTCTATATTTTCGCTTTTTAATTCAGTTGTTCTAAATAATCTGCAATATGTTATAAAGTTAATAAAAGTTTTCTCATTTAATACTCATATTCATACATTTTCCTTATCTAAATAACCAAAGATTAATTTTGCACTTTCAATAGAAATTTTATAACTAAAATATATTTTGCTAACATTTTCTAAAGTTCAATCGTAGGCTTCTATTAAAGTAAATCCTCTTCAAAATCATTTGCATATTTTTTCCACATCATTAATATTAGATGCTCCTATAAGCTTGAATATTTCAGAGTTATCAATCTCTTTTGTATTTAAAATATATCAAACTCTTTTAATAATATCATTTATAGTCTCTTGACTTATCTCATCAAAACTTCATAACCCTAAACTTCAAAAAACCTCCTTCCTAATTTCTTTAGGAAGAATTTTTAAATTAGTTTGTTCATACAATTGTTTTACAAGAGATTTTTTCATCAATTATTGTTTTTATTTTTCTTTATTTATTTTATCATAAAATCTCATTTAATACAAAAAATAGCCTGATATCAGGCTATTTTATAATAGATGACTTACTAAATTATAAACCAAGTCCCTTCTCTCTAAAATAATTATATTTACATGAGATTTCGTATAATTAAATATAATCCTGTATTTTCAAACTCTCTCTTTGTATATTCACTTATATCATTTTAACTGGACTAATTCAACTTCTTTTTTAGATATGAGAATCAATTTCTTTTTAATCAAACTGGCATGCTCTTGGTCTGACTTACTTATAATAGAAAGTTTTTTTAATGCTTGTTTTGACAAAATAATCTCCATCTTATTTTATACTATCAAGTAAAGACTGTGTTTCCTCTTTTGAAGCCATTCATCATTTCATAACTTCTTTTGCCGCCAGTCAAAAAAGTATGTCTTCATATTCCTCTAGTTCTTTCAGATGAGAATATTCACTATATCAAATTAAAACGGCGTGATCTCTGCTTCTTTTAGTTATTTTTACAGGTTCTTTGTTGATATTTTTAAGCATTTCTCAAAGAGATTGTTTGAGATTTGTTGATGTTGTAGTTTTCATATTGTGCGATTAATATAAATTATTGTACGGTTCATTATATTCTCTATTTAAAAATTATCAAGTTTATTAATCTAAAACTCTATTTTTACACATCTATATATTCAACTATTATCTTTGAAGTATTCAAAGTTTAATCAAAGATTTTTTAAGTAGTTTTTTGAATATTCATATTGATCATATCATATCTCGATGAACAGAGTCAGCCCCCCCTCTAGCTCCCCCCTAGCAGTGGGAGAATATAATTTTTCTTTTAATTCTAAACATTGTTCTATCAATTTTTCGTACAACTCAAAACCTGTTTTTTCTCATCAGTATAGAGCTAAATCTGGCTCATAAAATACTACACTGTCATCCATACTTTTATAATCTCAGGTTCTTATGTAAGGCAAGTTTGCTGTGATAATAATTGTAGATAACAGGTTGTAGGTGGTAGGTGATAGGAAAGGTGTCAATAAATCTCAATTTATAAGTTCTATTTTGTTTTCTAATCAATGTATTTCTACATTGATTTTTGCTACTTCTAAAGCTTCTTGTGACAATTCTATTGCATAACATTTATTTATTTTATCTGTATTTTTCAAAACAGATATTGGGATAGCTCAACTTCACGTTCATACGTCAATCAAAGTCATATAACTATTCCCTTTCTCCTGGAGGGGAAAAGGGGTAGAGATAGGGGTATTATTTAGTTCATTAATCACTTCCTTAACCATAACCTCTGTATCATTTCTTGGTATTAAAACTCTATTATCAACATAAAAATCTAGTCAGTAAAACTCCGCTTTGTTTAGGATATACTCAAGTGGTTCTCACTTTTTTAATCTATCAAAAGATGATTTTATGTTTTCTATATATTTATCATCAATTTCTTCCAGCAAAAAAAGCTGACTAATAGTTAAATCAGCTTCTTTTTGTATTATTTTTTCTATATCTGATTGCTTAAGTCAAAGGTCTTTTCAATAATTTATTAAGTCTTGCTTATTCATAGTTTTACTTTTAACTTCTAACTAGGTACCGGTCTCTGTATTTAAAAGCAATTACTAAAAATTGAAGTAAGAGCTTTCTAACGGGGAGACCGGTACCTAAGCGCCTTTATTCAAACTCTTTTTTATTAAATATAACTACTGTAAAGTATAGTATTATAATCAAATAAGCAACAGAGTAAAATGAATTAAATATAAAAAAATTAGTAGAGAAGTTTGTAAATCATCCTATCACATCTTTTATATTCAGAGCTTCAAAAGGAGGAAACAAAAGTTGTATAGCTTTGATAAAACCTACAATAACTTCATTTTGAAAACGGTTTACCATATCTAGTATCAAAGAGAAACTATGACTTAATACATATATCATCATAGAAACAAGTATAGTCAGTATATTTGACATAAAGCTTGAAAAGAAAAACACAAGAGATAAAACTATTTCTAGTTTAAAAAATGTAAAAAGTAGAGAAAACACTATCAAGTGATCTAAAGCTATTCATTTTATAGCTAATACTATCAAAAAAAGTATAGATTGTAAAAATATGATTAGTGCAATAGTAGCGGAAAATCCTAAAAATTTCCCAAGTATAAACTCATATCTTTTTATAGGTTTGGATAAAATCAAAAATATAGTTTTTCATTCTACTTCTTTAAACAAAAGCTGACTTCATACAAAAAGTACACCTATAAGTCAAAATATCTCTATCATAGCAAGTCAAAAATCAACTACTACTTTTGCATCATCTCAAATTGTAAGTTTTCAAAGCAGTATTGAAAAAGCTATAAATACAAAAGCAAAAAAAAGTATCAAGTATAAAAACTTATTTCTTACTATCTCTTTAAATGTAGAAAAAATAATGTTTATCATAAAAATAAATCAAAATGTAAAATAGAAAATACCAAAGATAAAAAATATAAATTTTTTGATTGAGCAACTGTTGAGTACCAATCTCTGATTGCCCCCTGTTTTGCGAAAGAATAAAATTTATATTTTTTATCTTTAAGGATTACTAAAATTTATAATCTAAAAACTCCTTGTTTCAATTAACAAACGAGAGTATATCCATAGTTTTCTTTCATTCAAGTTTTACTTGTTTTAAAATAAGTATTCATAACTTACAAATCACTCATATTTGTTTTTTATGGTCTTCTTCTATTTCTACTACATCTCCAGCTTTTAATTCTTCATCTCAACTTAAATCTGTTTTATCAAAGACACAATCTTCTATAGCAAATTTTTTACCTTTATAATAAGTATAAATACCAGGCCAAGGATAGTATGCCCTAAATCTGTCATAAATCTCTTTTGCTGTTTGTGTTTCAAAGTTTATTTCTCAATCTTGTTTTTCTATTTTAGAACAATATGTTGCTTGAGAGTCATCTTGAGGAATTGCTTTTACAGTTCAATCTAAAACTCATTTTAGAGTTTTAACAAGTAAGCTTGGTCAAATATCTACAGATTTATTAAAAATATCAGGTGTTTTATCCGTGATATCTATTTCAACTTCTCATATAGACAAGATATCTCACTCATCCATTCACTCAGACATATACATAACGGTAAGACCTGTTTTTGTATCTCAAGCTTTTATAGATTCTTGTATAGGACTTGCTCATCTATAAGCTGGAAGTATAGAACCGTGCAGGTTTATGCATCAGTGTTTTGGCGCTTCTAATACTTCCTTTGGCACTATTTTCCCATAAGCAACTACTACTATGAAATCTAGATTTAAATCTCTTAACTTTTTATAGAAAACACTGATTTGTTCTTGTCCCGCTTTTTGCGGGAAGGGTTGGGGTGAGGGCTTTAATTTTTCAGGCTGTAAAACTTCTATGTTTTTCTCTAAAGCCAGAGCTTTTACAGGAGTTGAGAGTATTTCTTTTTTTCTTCATACTGGTTTATCAGGTTGAGACACAATCAAGGCAACATCTATATCATCATAAGATAATATTCCTTCAAGTATACTTTTAGAAAACTCTCCTGTTCAAAAAAATGCTATTTTCATAAATTTTAAAATTAGTAATTTTATTTTTTAATTATTATTTTTTCTTCTGCTCACTGTTTACTAAAAAACAAGTATACACTATCATAAACTGTTCAATCTCAAATAATCTCTTTTCTTCATCCAATATTTTTTATCACTAAATCTGTGATTCAAGTTCATGTTATAGTTTTTATTTCGGATAAATTCAGAGATAAAGCATCATCAAAACTCAAATTATCAGGCGAATAATAGTTTAAAATTATATCATTTATCCTAGAAGTTCAAAGATAAGAAATTATGTTATAATAAGTATAGTCTTTAAATGTATAAGTAAAAGGCTCATCACTTCTTACAAAATTTTCAAGTAATATCTTATAATCATTATATATTTTAACTTGCCACACAAATCAGGTTAAAGTAGGTTCAATATTTAAGGTTCAAGTTCAAGCGTCAAAACTTCAAGTTAGATAGTTTGGTATATCAAAAATATTTTGATAAGTAATAAAAAATCCTTCTCAGGCTTTAAACTGCATCTCATAATCATAAGATTTTTTATTGTGTATATCTGTATCAAAATTTTTAATTATATTTTCAACCAATCATAGCTCAGTTTTTAACTTAAAACTATCAATAAATCAAGAAAAATAAAAAACACTTGTTACTGATATAAGTATAAGTATCGTAGTAACAACCATAAGCTCAATAAGTGTAAATGCTTGTTTTTGTATTTTCATATCTACTTTCTTAATTTAGCATTTCTAGCTATAGAGATAAGTTCATTTATAAATATAACTATAAAGATAATAATTACAAATACTATTATCTTTCAAGTTTTATCTAAAAATAATGCCGTTAAACCAAAAAATAAACTTAAAAAATATATAACACTTAAAACTTGTTTTTTTGATAAACCAAGCTTAAGCAACCTATGATGTAGGTGAGTAAAATCTCACTTTAAAGGATTATTTCCATTCCACAATCTTCTAAGTATCACATAAACAGCATCAACGGCATATATACCAAACACAACAAGTACAGTTGCTATCTTTCCTCATGCTATTATCGCTAAAGAAGCAAGCATAAATCAAAGAAACATTGTTCCACTATCTCACATCAATATCTTTTCTCTTACATCAAAAAACCAAAAAGGAATAAGTGCTCAAACTATTATTATAGCAAGTTGCATGATAAAAAAAGCATTTTTTACTCATCCTTCATAGTCATCTCTAAAAAATAAAATCATTCCAAGAAAAAATAGTATCAAAAATGATATAACAGAAAGTCCTGAAGTGTTTCCTTCTATACCATCAGACCAGTTTAGTGCATTAAATATAAATACGTACCACAAAATAGTAAAAAAGAGTGGAATTATATATATAGTATAATTAAATAGTTCAAAGTAGTATGTTTCCAAATTAACAATTCATCAAAATATATTACTTACATATCATATCTTGATAGAAGTAAGTCATATAACAGCTCATATAAGTATCTGAATAACAAGCCTTATCTTTGCACTTACATTGAGTCTATCATCTATAAAACTAATAGTTGTTATAAGAAGTCAAAAAAACCATAAAAGATATAATTTATATGTGTGCTCAACAAATATAAAACTACATATAAAAAACACGATAAAAAACACGACTCACATACTATAAGGTATGGGTTCTCTATCTTTTTTATATTTCTTTGGATTGTCTACAATGTCTAACTTATAGAAAAGTCTATTAAAAGCTAAAACAAGGACAAATGACAATGCAAAAGCGACAAAAAATGTAAGTAAAATGTCTAACATGAGTTAAGTAGGATTTATAATAATTATTGAAATAAATGTTTTTTAATATTTTTTAGATAATACACAACTACTGTTAAAGGTAATAAGAAGTAAGAAACACTAGTACCAAGCACATTTCAATCTAAATAATTTGTATAAACTCAAATAAAAGATCAAAGCGCTATCAAAGTAGTTCATAAAACATAGTATATATATCTATTTTTAGGCTCTTGTATAATCATTCATATGGATCATAAAACAAAACCTAGAAATTGTATGTAAGAATATATTTCTCAAAACAAATTAAAATATAAATAGATAAAAAATATAATCAAATTTAAATAAATTATACTGTATATATTAAGAAATTTTATATCTTTTGACTTTACTTGTAAAAAATAAGTCTTTACTGCTCACATTATAAAGGCAAATGTTGGCAAAAAATACTGCCACTCTGATGATTTATAGATAGCATAAATTCAAATAAGTAAAAATACAAAATTTCATAGTGCCTGACTAATAGCTCACTGCCTAAACTTCTTTTGTGAATAATAATCTCACATCATCATCATAAGTAAGTCTCAAAAAAAATGAGCTATAAAAACTAGACTTACCTCTACTAAACTTCATTTTTCTGTAAATCATATAATTAATAAACAGATAAAAAAAGCTCCATATACCCACCAATTAGTTTTCGAAAATATTCTTATCTCTCTTAATAGCAAATTCATATTAATTTTTTATAACTTAATATTTTCCCAAGACTTTACTCTTATAATATTTTCATGAACTCAATCTTGCCATGAGTTCCAAGGTTTCTCTAGTAAATAAGTTTTTATGCCATTTTGCGCTAACTCAACAGCATAATCATAATTATCCTCTATCATGATTTCAATTCCATATTCGTGACATAGCTCGGATTTCTCCTTGCGTGTTTCATGAAAATGATCAGCAAAAATTATATTATCAAATATACTCGGAAAATATTTTTCTATCCAAGTTTTTGTGTATTCTCAAAAAAGCTCTTCTATTCTAGCAGTTACAACAAATAACTTATATCAAGCTTGTTTTAGTTCTAAAAGCTTTTCTTTTGCTCCTGGAACAACAGGGATCCTACATAGTTCCATATCATCATACATTGGTTGTCTAAACCATATTATAGCTTCTTCAACAGTTATATCTATAAAATCATTTTTATGGATATAATAATCTTTGATCTTTTCTCTCTCCAGAGTATAAGTTCAGATTTTATAATCATGGAATTCCAAAGCATGATCAAAAAATTCAGCTAAAACTTCATCTAAATCTACTCCAATTATTTTTGACATATTTCTTTGATTAAATTATTAACAAAACTAAAATCAGGATCTCAAGTTAGAACTACATCATATCTTTTTTTGTATTCCTCAAGTAATTCTTCTTCATTTTCATTTAAAAATCAGATTTTTAGCAAATTATCATATTCAAAACCTTCTACCATATGATGGTCTCAAAGGGAATCTCAAAGCAAGATAACATTTTTTCTTCTTTCAACTTTAGAATTAATTTCCGGGAAGTCTTTCAATACAGTTTCATCTTTACTAAATACATGTATAACTGGTTTTTTATATCAAGTAGCATATCAATTACTATCCCATATGAACTCATTTGAGACAATAAAGATATTTTTTCTCATAAAATTTTTTGCTTCTAAATACAGTTTTATAGAGTCTCATCCTAAACCATTCGCAGAAATTATTACTAAAGGTACATCTTTTTGCTCTAAAAATACTATAAATTCTCAAACTCATTCTCTAAGTTCAAGAATCCCTGAATTTATAACTTCATCTATATGTTTTTTGTTTAATTTTGAATTAATTAAAAGTTCCAAATGTTTATTCCACCACTGCGACATTTTTACTTTTTTCTCCTCTAGTGGTATTATAGGATTTACCTCGATCGGATGATACTCATCAAACAATCTATAAGCCTCTTTTGTATACTCCTCTCATAAATACCCTCCCTGTCTCATAGCTCAAATAAGCGAAGGTCTAGCTTCTCAATCAATAAAACTTTTTGTTAAAGTTCTATCAAAATCAGCCAAAAAATGGAGTTTTTCTGCTCCATTTTCTTTTATGTTTTGAATTATTTTTTCAAAATCCGTTTTATTTGAATAAAAAATGCTACTCATTTTCTTCTTTATAATATATATTTTTTTCTTTGGCTTCTCAAAAATATTTATCCAGGATTTTACCAAGTCAAAACTCTGGATATATTTTACTATACTGCCTTGCTTTGATTTTTTCAAAATCAATTTTGTATTTATGCCATGCGTTTCATCACTCTATAACAACTTGCATTATTGGCTGAACTTTATCAAGAGAATATACAAATCTAGCTTCTTTTGATTCTCTTAATTCATACTCTTTAATTAAATTTATTATTTCAGGAATAACTTGAAAATATTGCTTTTCAAGCTCTATTAAAGCATCCTCTTCTCTTTGCTTTTTTGTATTTTCTTGTTCAGTATTTAAAGCTTCTGTATCTCAAGCATATATTTCAACTAAATCATGAACTAAAGCAAATTTTAAACATTTCTCTATATTTAATTCTGGAAAATCTTCAGCTAAAACCAAAACCATCATAGCAAGATGATAACTATGTTCAGCGTCTGATTCAAGTCATCAATTTCTAAGCAATATAATTCTTTTTATATCCTTCATCTTGTCTAGAAGCTCTATAAATCTCAATTTATGTTCCAGATTTTTTATCATTTGTAACTATCCTTTAAAACTATAAATTGGAAATTTTAAACAAAGCTCTTTAACTTCAGCTCTTATTTTTGCTATCTCTTCATTATTTTTTATAAATTCTTTAAATTCTTTTAGTCTAACAACTCTTGTATCTTTGTCTTCTACGTACTCAAACTCAAATATAGCATCTGCTACTCTTTTTATCCATGCAGCAACTTGTATCATCTCATCTTCTTTCATCCCTCTCATAGTCATAATAGGTGTTCACATACGTATACCACTTGGATTAAATGGACTACATGGTTCATTTGGAATAGTATTTTTATTTAGCGTAATACCCGCTAAATCAAGGGCTTCTTGCATATATTGTCATCTTCATTTTCAAGTACTCATCAAAAGTAAGTGATTATCTGTACCACCAGTTGCAAGCTCAAATCCATGATTTATAAGCTCACTTGCTAGAGTTTTTGCATTTTTAACGATCTGAGTATTTATTTCTCTATACTCAGGTGTCAAAGCTTCTCATAGAGCAACAGCTATAGCTAGCGTTTGGTGGTTATGAGGACCTCATTGTAAACCAGGAAATACCGATTTATCTATCTTATTTGCAAGCTCAGAATCCTTTTGTAATCATTTTTCTGTTGTCATAATCAAGGCTCCTCTTGGTCATCTAAGAGTTTTATGAGTTGTAGTCATGATAACATCAGCATATGGAGCTGGTGAAGTATGTACTCCTGATACTACAAGTCCTGAGATATGAGATATATCAGCAAGTAAGTATGCTCCTACTTCATCTGCAATTCTAGCAAACTCTTTAAAAGGAAACTCTCTAGAGTAAGCTGTAAATCATACAATTATTACTTTTGGTTTGTGTTCACGAGCTAAAGCTTCAACTTCTTCTATATTTATGTATCAATCTTTGTCTAATCAGTATTGAACAGCATTAAAAAACTTAGCTGTTGCAGATACCATATGACCATGGGTTAAGTGTCATCCTTGAGATAAAGCAAGCCCCATAATAGTGTCTCAAACATTACAAAGAGCATTAAGAACTGCCATATTTGCAGGACTTCAGCTGTAAGCTTGTACGTTTGCATGAGCTACTCCTGGAAAAGCTTTTTTAACTCTCTCTATAGCAAGTAGTTCTACTTCGTCTACAACTTCATTTCATCCATAATATCTTTTTTTAGCATATCACTCAGAGTATTTGTTTGTAAATGGACTTCAAAGCGCTTCAATAACTGAAAGTGAAGCTATACATTCACTTGGAATAAGCTCTAGACTTGTCTCTTGTCTTTCTATTTCTTCAAGAACAAGATTATAACAAGTAGGATCTGATTTTTTTAGATTTTCGAAATTCATAATATTGTGGTTAAGGTGTAAATTTATAAGTTCCCCTAAATAGGAAAAATAAGTAATAATTCCCCCTAAAATAGGAATATAAGTAAAAATTCCCCTATAATCCCCTTTTATAAAGGGGATGAGGACAGTATTTGTTTTAGTTTATTACAAACAGTTTCAAAATTATTAAAAATGTCATAATTTGAGAACCTAATCTCTTGTAATCAATATCAATTCAATATATTTGTTCTTTCTTCGTCATATCATTCTCTATTTACATGACTTTCTCAGTCAACTTCAATTACTAGTTTATAGTTTGGTATATAAAAATCAACTATATAATTATCAATAACTTTTTGTTTTAATATTGTAATCTTATTTTCTCATCTTTTATTATACTTTTGCAAAAAACTTACCCATAGTCTTCTTTCTGCTAAAGTTAAATTTTTTCTCATTTCCTTAGCTCTCTCTTGGAGATTAGGATTATATGGTAAATATTTTCATCAAAAGATAAGTCATCTGCTTTTCAAATAATCCTCATCCCAAAATTCTCTTTCCATAGTACTATAATTATTATTTACTTTGCAGCTCATCCCCTTTATAAAAGGGGATTATAGGGGAATTTTTCTCTGAAATATACAAAAATTCCTCCGAAAACAACTGAAAAACTAAAAACAAACCATCAATTTTTGAGTAAATTTATAATTCATAAGACAAAAATAAAAGTATAAATTAGATAAATAATTTATACTTTTTTTAAAATGTTTATCAAGGGAAAAAAGAATTTGATGTTAAAATCTTGGAAAAAGAAAAGGAGCCCCTTACGGGGCTCCTTCGGTACTTCTCGAAGAACAACTACTTACCAGCGTTAAGAAGCTGGGTACTACCTTCGACCGGCCTCAGACGTCGTCGGAGCCGGTGTGCGCGCCGTTGGAGGAGCCACCCAGGCCCTGCCCGGTGTCATGGGCGGTGGTTCCGGAGTAGCCGATGGCATGGTCGAAGGCGCCGGCGATGATCTTGGCGTGCATACACTGTTTGGCCTGTGCGGCCAGGATTGCGGTCCGTTTCATTCGTTTGCCTCCTTAGGCTTTTCTTCGGATTGTTGTGACATCCACAAGAACCTTAGTTCAAGGGAGTCGTTTTTCTTTATATTTACTTTTTTACATATGTCAAACTTTTTTTTCACTTTTTAGTATTTGCACCTCTGATCTCTCCCTTTTCCAAAGGGACAAGTGAAAAAAGGAGTGGTGACACGACTATTTTGAAGTTGAAGCGAAGCAGTACCTGCAGGGGGAAGGGATTATTTTACTTCTCCTCCACTGACAAACTCCTCTTTATGCTTATCTTTATATAACTCAATTGCCTTATCTATACTTGCAAAACTGATGAAATTGTTAAGTAGTTCTTTTGCTGCTTCTAGTTGTCTGTCATATAGTTCAAAGTCTTCTTTTTTCATATCTTGACTACATTTTCATGCCTTTTTACACTCCTCAAAATCATAATCTTGTTTTTTAAACTCTATCTCTACATCTGGCTCTATTCACTCTTCATCTATATTTTTTCCATTTGGGGTAAACCATTTTGCTATTGTAAGTTTAAGAAGTTCCCCTCACTCTAAATCATATGGCTGTTGTACTGATCATTTTCAGTACGATTTAGTTCAAACTATTATTGCTTTATCGTGATCTTTTAGTGCTCATGCAGTGATTTCAGAAGCTGAAGCGCTATTTCAGTTTATAAGCACAACTATTTTCCCTTCATAGATTTCTCAGAAGTTTACACTCTTATAGTTTATATTCATCAAACTATTTCTATATCTAGTAGACACAAGTACTTTTCAGTTTTCTATAAACTCAGAAAGTATTTCAACAGCACTTTGTAGATATCATCCTCCATTATCTCTTAAATCAATAATTAAACCGTCTGTATTTTTTAGTTCATTTAATGCTGTTTTAAACTCTTCTGATGAATTATCTCAAAACATATTTAAAGCAATATATCAAACCTTTCAATCATCAAATGTTTTTGATTCAACAGATGGTATTTTTATCTTATCTCTTATAACATCAAACTCTAGGATGTCTTTTTCTCAAGCTCTTAGTACTTTTAAATTAACACTAGATCAAGCAGGTCATTTTATGTGTGAAACAGCATCATATAAAGGTAAATCAATTAATTCTGTTCAGTTCGCTTCAGTTATTATATCATCTTTTAATAATCAGTATTTTTTTGCTGGACTTCATTTTATGATTCTATCTATCTTTACTCAAATATCTGTCTTTTCTACAACTGCTCAGATTCATTCAAAATCTCAAGCTAATACTTCATTGAATCTCTTTGTTTCTTCATTGTTCATAAACTCTGTATGCTTGTCTCAAAGAGCATCAACCATTCATTTTATTGCGCCATCTACTAAATCTTGTTCTTTTACTCCATCAAGAGAATAATAATTTTTCTTTACTAAACTATAAACATCCCAAAATCTTTTTAAATCTAAATCCTTTTCTCAAAATACATCAATATTGCTTGTTAGATAACTTGTTTCTATATCTTTTTTTAATATATTTTTAACATAGAAAACCTTTATTTGATCAGAAGAAGCAAGTCATAGTAAAAAAAATGTTAAAACACTTGTTAAAAAAATCAAAACATGTGAAAATTTAATCTTATTTTTTGTCATATCATCTAAAAAATTATTTTTAATATAAGTGATTAAAAGATTACAAATTTTATATAAAAAAACAAGTCAATATAATTTTTTTGAATTTGTTAAAAAAATGTTAAGTTTTTATTTTTCTTTTTAAATAGGTAAAAAAGTAAGTTTATTTTTTTTGTAAAATAATTTATCTATATTTTTTCTTTTTAAATAGGTATTTTAACATTTTAACAATTAGGCTTATTACTAATACTATATATAAATAAATAATAAAACAATAAACAATATAAAGAAAAAAGTTAAATATTTGTTTTAAAAAAATAAGTATGATAAAATAATTAATATATAATTTAAAAAATAAATATGATTTTTGATTTTTTAAAAAAACAAAAAGAATTTAAACAGAAAAAAAAGTTAACTCAGATAATGATTATGAGTTTACAAATTTCTGAAAGTCAAAAAAGCCTGTATATTCAAGCTTTAGAAATACTTGATAAACAGTGAGTAGATAATTTATATCTTGAATTAACTAGATTTGTAGAAAACTATGAATTAAAGGAATTAAAAGAAATAAGTAAAAATAACTATTCAACAGTAGCGGGTATGAGAAAAAAAGAAGCTTTAGAAAAACAAAAAGACCTAAATTCTTTTTCATTTTTAATTAATAATTTATAATTTATGGTAAATATTGAAACAAATAAAAATTTTGAAATTCCAAAAAATACAACACAAGAAAAGTTAGCTAATTTATCTAATGATATTTTTAATGAATGAAATATAGATAAATTACCATATAGTGAACATGAAAGATTAAAGATTTTAACAGGAAGAAGTGATTTTAATGATGGTTTTTTGAATGTATTAAATAGAGCTATACCTACTAATGTACTAGAAAAATCTCAAACACAGATGAATTAATCTTAAATTTTTAATATATATATCGTGCCAAAGTATAAAATAACTGTCTCAAAAGACCAGAAAAAATATACGATTGTTTACGAGGCTGAAAACGAACGCCTTGCTAGAGATAGAGTTCATAAAGAATGATACTCTATTTTAGGCGTTGAAGAATATAAAGCGGGTGAATTTAATTGAAAAGAATATGTTTTTGAGGCTGAAAGAGAATGAGTTATAAAAAAATGAAAAGTGGTAGGTACAGATATATTTAAGGTTTATTTAAAACTAAGAGATGGCTTAGGATATAATGTAAATAAACTTTATATAAAGGACGATTATGACTTATCAGAGTATGAAAAAGAAAAGATACTTAAAAGTCTGAAAGATCAATATGAAATTTTTAAAAATATAAAAAGTAATTCAAGAGAAAAAAAACAGGAAGATAAAATAAAAAAAGATGAAGATAAAAAAAATATTAATGATTACAATAAAAATTTTGATAATTTTTATCTAAAAAAAGAACTTGAAGAAACATATAAATTAATAGATTTTGTTTTAATTAAACTAAATAATATATTTGAAAAAGACGTAATAAAAGACATCAATCATGATAAAAAAGAAAAATTAAAAAATATATATAATAGTATAATTAAGATAAGAAATTCAACTAATATATCAAAACTAAAAGAAATTTGAGAAATAGCATTAATTAAAATATGAGAATTAGAGCTTGAATTAGTAGAAAAAAATAAATCTAAACAATCTAAACAATTATTAAAAGATACTAATAAATTATTAAAAAAAATATGATCAAGTAAGCAGTTTGTAGAAAAAGAAAAAGATATTAAATATATACTTTGAGAAATAAAGGAAGTAGTTTACGTATTTTTTAAATCTATTAAAAAAGAAAAAATAGAACAAAAAGAAACTACAAAAGATGAAAAATCTTACTATTATTTAAAAACACTTTCTTTTTTAAATAAATACAAAAAAAAATTAAGAGAAAATGATATAGAGATATTAAAAAATCTACACTGTTTTATTTTTCCTTTTTGAATACTTGCTGAAAAAAGAGATGATATAAATATTAAAAGAAGTGTAATAAAACAAAATATTGCTTTACTAAATGCTAAAGTACATTGAAAAACTTTATCATATACAAAAGTTGTAAAGTGATATAGTGCACTAATAAATACTATATTTTCCCTATTTGTAATTTTAAGAGTTTATATTTTTTATACCGTATTTTCATATGCTTTAATATTTGTAATACTATTAAATTTAAATTATTATCAAATAATTCCCGGTTTAAATAATATACTTAATTTTAATTGAATATTTTATTTCTTAGTATTACTTTTTACTTATTTTTCAATATATTTTAGTAGAGGTATTTTCAGTTTGATTTTAAATTTTGTAATTTTAACTTTTATAATTATATTTTGAGTAGTTAATTTCTAATACTAATTAGATTATGAATTTTCTACTCTTTTTTGTTTCTGCAATCTTCAGTTTAATTTTTTACATCTTTTATCTAGCTTCAGTTGGATGAACTTTTTTTTGATATATTTTTGAATCTAGGTTGTCATTAGATCTTTTTTCTTGAAATTTGTTAATTGAAACAACTGTTTTTTTACTTATAGCAATATTTTTATTTTTATGATTTACAAGTTTTGAAAAAAAAGAGAAAAAAGAAAGTAAATTAGATTTAAGTATCTTAAGTAAATGGATAGAAAAATTTTTTAAACAATATCTTTATTATATATGATTTTTACTTTTTTATTTATCTATTTATTTCATACTTAAAAGTTATAATTTTGATAACTTTTCTGTTTTTATCTTGTTTGTAAATATAATTATTTTTGTTTTATTTTTTTCAAGTAAAAAATTTTTTGTATTTAGAGATTTTATAAAATCAAATACTATTTTATTTTCACTTTACTATATATTTTTTTATCTTTACTCTATTTTTTCAAATCAGAAAAATTTTGCTTTTTTAGATTTTATAAATTGATTTTTAATATTTTCATTTTTCCTTTTAAATTTTTATAATGATAGAAAGATATTACAAGCTGATAAAAGTGATAAATCGCTTGTTTTTTATTTTTTTATTTATAATTTTTTATTTTTAAGTTATTACTTTATAAACATCTTTTGAAATAGTTTGTTTTGAGTTGTGGTTGTTTGAGCTTTTTTATCTCTTTTTATTTATTTTTATATTGTTAAACTTCCCTTTTTTAAAAACAATATCGTTTTATTAAGATCAGTTAGTTTTATATTTTTATATATATCAACAATTTTTTGAGTTATATACACCATAAAAAATGGCGTTGATTTGTTTGTAATTATGATTTTGTTATATTCTATCATTTTTAACTTCAAAGTTCACTACAGGTTCGAAAACTACATTTCTTTACTTATATCTCTGCTTAGTTTTGTTTTTTTAATTTATTATTTTTATTTTAATTATTTAAGTGACTTTGATGATGGCTTTTTGTTTTTAGTAATAAGCTTATGAATATCAATAGAAATGGTTGTATTAACGTATTTTTACAGGTTTAAATACTTTTTTGATAATCACTTTATACATTCTGTTGCATATTTAATAAATATAATAAGTCTAATATACTATTTTGTGAAATTTGAATTTGATTTCTTTATAATGTGAATTATATTACTTTTTGAGTCGATTTTTGTTTTTTTGAGTTTTTATAAACTTAGACAAACAAATAGATATTTAAATACTAAACTATAAAATTACATATGATTAAACTAGAAACACAACTGACTAAAATAAATGATTCAAATCTAGTATATCTAGTTGAATCTAAAGATGACTTAAAAGCTCTAGACTTTTTAAAACTTGATAAAAAAGTTATTTCAAAAATAGAAAAAACTATAAAAGAAAATAAAAGCGAGCTTTTAGAGTTTTTCTTGTGAGAAAAAAGCTTTGAAAAACTTATAGTTTTGTTTTACTCAAAAAAAGACGAAAAAAGCTTAGAATACTTTGCATGAGAACACTTCCCTAAAATGGATTCTAAACTTACTCTTTTGTCTAATAAAAATGACAATTTGTTAAAAATAATAGACACATGTCTATTATCAAGATACAAGTTCCAAAGCTATAAATCAGAGAAAAAGAAAGATAAGACATATATTATTGTAGACAAATCTACTAAAAAGTTAGTCGAAGAGAGATTAAAAACAATTGAAAATATCTGTCTAGCTCGTGACTTATGAGAAACCCCTGCAAATGATTTAACACCAAAGCATTTTGCAGAACTTGTTAAAAAGACAAAATTTAAAAATGTAAAAGTAAAAGTACTTAAACCTGAAGATATAAAAGATAAAGGATTAAATCTACTTTGGGCGGTTTGAAAATGAAGCGCACATAAACCATATATGGTTATACTTGAAAGGATTGTAGACAAAAAAGCACCAACCTACTGATTTATAGGAAAAGGTTTAGTTTTTGATACAGGTTGAATCCAGGTTAAACCTGAAAACTATATGTATGAGATGAAGTGAGATATGTGCTGAGCAGCAACAACATTTGCTGTTATGAAAGAGCTTGATGAAAAAAAGTTAAATGTAAATATAGTTGCTTGTCTATGTTTAGCAGAAAATCATATTTCAGGTGAATCATTTAAACCTAGTGATATATTTAAATCATATAGTTGAAAAACAGTTGATATCTGACACACTGATGCGGAGTGAAGACTAGTTTTAGCCGATGGTATTAGTTATGTTTCAAAACACTATAAAACAGATAGTATTATAACAATTGCTACTTTAACCTGAGCTTGTGTATATGCTCTTGGTTATAGACATGCTGGTATCATGTGAACAGATAAGAAAATAATTGATAAACTTATTGATTACTCTAAAACAAACGTTGAAATGTATCATGAGCTGCCTTTTGATAACTATTTTGTAGAAAAAACTAAATCTGAAATAGCTGATTTATCTAACATAGACAGATGAGTAAAAGCATGATCTACTATGTGAGCAGCATTTTTATACAACTTCAGAATGAATAATGAGCCTTATACTCATATAGATATAGCCTGAACTGCCATGAATAGTTATGAGCCATATGCGTATGTACCAAAAGGTATGACAGGATTTTGAGTTGATAGTTTGAGTAAACTATTTTTAAGCTTAAAGTAATATGTCTAAAATAATTAAATTTATAAAAGATATAATAGCTCCAAAAAAGTGTTATTCTTGCCAAAAAGAATGACACTTTTTATGTCCACAATGTCTATCTAAGTTGTCTAACTTTCGACCATATTGTTATGTATGTAAAGATTTTTCAGATAATTATTTAGTTCATGAGGATTGTAAAAAATGAATTTATTATGATAGGTTAGTAGTATTATCTCATTATAAAAATAAAGAAATCTCAAAACTTGTAAAAGATGCTAAATATTATCATAAAAAAGATATATTTGAAGATTTTTGAAAATACTTATCAGATTTACTAATAAAAAATATATGAGATTTGTGAGTCAGTAAATCTGATTTAGTTTTAGTACCAGTACCTATGTATTTTTTAAGAAAACTTTATAGATGATATAATCAGAGTGAAATTTTAACAAATTATATATCGCAATTCACAAAAATAAAACAAGAAAACAAACTTATAAAAAGAATAAAAAATACTAGACAACAATCAAAATTATCAAAAAATGTTAGATGACAAAACCTAGACAATGCTTTTAAAATAGAGCAAAACAAGCTAGACAAAATAGACAAAAAAATAATTATCTTAGTTGATGATGTAGCTTCAACTTGAACAACTATAAATGAAATATCTAAGTTATTAAAGCAAAATTGAGTAGAAAAAATTATCTGACTAGTTATAGCATCTAATTAAACTAAGACGCAAATAGATTTTGTAGAAATATATTTGCGTCTTAGTTTATACAAAACCTATATTGGATTTTAATTATAAAATAATTTAAATTTTCCAATACAGTTTAATATAGTTGAAAAAAATAAAAATATATAGTAAAATTACAATAATATAATTAATAATATTATTATGAGTACATCTATAAATTGATTAGTTTTTAATGACCAAGTTTGTCCAAATTGCAATAGTAATGATTATCATGGCTGAAATTGTATTAATTGTTGATTTTTTATAGAAGATTTACAAAATTGAGAATATTCTTTGAATGTAAATATACAACTCAAATTATCAAGTAGTCGTGTAACTAATGTTTTACAACTTAATAAAACTACTTATTGTTGAACTTGCTGAATGCCTATGAGAAGAGATAAAAGAAGAAAGGCATACTGCTATAGATGCAGAAGTTAAAAAATATATTCAAAATAACTTGAATATATTTTTTTTTGGTTAAAATGTTATTTTGTTTATTTCACATTATTAATTCAAATGTCAGATTTCTTAAAAGTATATTGAGCACGCACTCATAACTTAAAAAACATAGATGTAAAAATACCTAAAAACAAGATGACAGTTATAACTTGATTATCTTGATCTGGTAAGTCTTCCCTTGCTTTTAACACAATTTATACAGTCGGGCAACAAAAGTATCTTGAAAGTCTATCAAGCTATGCTCGTATGTTTATAGGTGGCATGAAAGAAGAGGCAGAGGTGGATGAGATCAAATGACTATCCCCTACTATTTCTATTGATCAAAAAACTACAAGTAAAAATCCTAGATCTACAGTTTGAACTATAACTGAGATTTATGATTATTATAAGCTGCTATACCTAAATATATGAGTAAGAAAATGTAGTGAGTGTGGTACAGTTGTTAAAAAAGATAGCATAAGAGACATCATAGATTTTTTGTCTAACTTATGAAGTGGAGTTAAATACATGATAAAATCACCATTAACAAAAAAAGCTTGATTTAGTAGTTTTGATGAAGTGAAAAAAGAAGTTCTAGATAAATGATTTATCAGATTTACTATTTCCTGAAAAAATTATACTATAAACGATGACATACAAGAAGAAACTAAACTAGACAATATAGACATCATAGTAGACAGACTAGTTGTAGCTGACTATACTGATAATGAAAGCGCTGATACTAAAAGACTAAAAGATAGTTTAGAGCTAGCTTTTAAGGTTTGAAATGGTCTAATTAATATAGAAGTTATAAAAGATGACAAAACTTTTATCGAGTCATTTTCAAATATTTTTGTGTGTTCTAAATGTGGACATATACCCAAAGAGCTAAATATATCAAGTTTTTCTTTTAATTCTCATGCTTGAGCTTGTCCTGATTGCCACGGATTATGAGTTAAAATGGTTTTTTTAGAGGAAGATATAATAAATTATAATCTTACTTTAGCTGAGTGAGCTGTTATTGCACCTTGATTTTGATGAGATTATTTCTTTTCTTTATTAAAGGAAGTATCAGCACACAATGATTTAGATATAAATAAAAAATATAAAGAATTAACTCCAAAACAAAAGAATTTAGTTTTATACTGAACATGAGATAAAATTTATAAGGTTAGATTTAGAAATGAAAGCTGACAAGAAAATACCTATACATCTAGATATGAGTGAGTAATAAATACTCTTGAAAGGAGGTTTTATGAATGATGAATAGAAAAATGAAACTATGATGACTTTATAACTGAGGTTACTTGTCCAACATGTAATTGATATAGACTTAATAAAGAAAGTTTATCAGTTTATTTAAAAGGTTTAAACATAGGTGAATTATCTGATTTATCAGTAGATAAATCTATTGATTTTTTGTCTACTTTAGAGCTGTCAAAAACAAATGAAAAGATAGTTGCAAAAGTATTAAAAAACGCAAAAGATAGACTAGAATTTTTGTCTTGAGTTGGTATTGATTATATGACTATATCACGTAAATCAGGAACTTTATCTTGATGAGAAGCTCAGAGAATTAGGCTTGCTACTCAGATTTGAACTAAACTAGAATGAATAATTTATGTTTTAGATGAACCTTCAATTGGTCTTCATCCCAGAGATAACGACATGCTGATAGATAACTTAAAACGCTTAAGAGATATATGAAATACATTAATAATTGTTGAACACGATGAGGATATCATGAGAGAGTCAGATCATATCATAGACATATGACCTTGAGCAGGAATTCATGGATGAGAAATAATAGCTGAAGGCAAGATAGAGGACATAATTAAAAAAGATTCTTCAGTTACTTGACCATATCTTAGTTGAGAAAAAGTAATTAAAGTAGACAGAAAAAAAAGAATTATAGACAATATGTTAGACATAATTTGAGCAAGTCAAAATAACTTAAAAAATATAGATGTAAGTATTCCCCTTTGAAATTTTGTAGTTGTTACTTGAGTATCATGAGGATGAAAATCAAGTCTAGTTAATGATATACTTGCAAACTATTTAGCAAATAAATTAAATAGAGCAAAAAGAACTGTTTGAAAGGTAAAAGAAATCAGATGATTAGAATATCTAGATAAAACAGTTATTATTGATCAATCCCCTATTTGAAAAACTCCTCGTTCTAACCCTGCTACCTATACTTGAGTTTTTACACCTATTAGAGAGGTATTTGCTGAATCAAGTGAGGCTAAAATTAGGTGATATAGCCCAGGAAGATTTAGTTTTAACACTAGACAGTGAAGATGTGAGACATGTGAATGAGATTGAGTTAAAAAAATAGAGATGCATTTTTTACCTCCAGTATATGTTGAATGTGAAGCTTGTAACTGAAAAAGATATAACTCTGAAACCCTTTCTATAAAATACAAGTGAAAAAATATAGCAGATGTACTTGATATGACAGTTGAAGAAGCTTTAGATTTCTTTTCAACTCATCCTAAGGTAGTTAGAATACTAAAAACTTTAAATAAGGTTTGACTGTGATATATAAAACTTTGACAATCTAGTACTACCCTTTCAGGATGAGAAGCTCAAAGAATAAAACTGTCTACAGAGTTGTCTAAAAAGTCTACATCAAAAACTTTTTATATACTAGATGAACCAACCACAGGACTACATTTCTGAGATGTAGACAAACTTCTTCATATATTACATTCTCTAGTAGACAAATGAAATTCAGTGTTAGTTATAGAGCATAATATGGATGTAATTATGAATGCTGATTATATCATAGATATTTGACCAAGTTGATGAGATAAAGGTTGAGAACTTATGGTTGCTTGATCTATCGAAGATGTAAAAAAATGTAAAGAAAGTTTTACAGGACAAGCTATTTTAAAATACTTATCAAAAAAATAATATGGATTTTTTACAAAAAGATGTAGACATAACAAATTTATCAAATTTTAAAACAAGAGCTTTTGCTAAATACTATTTTGAAATCCATGATAGACAAGATGTGGACAAATTGACTGATATCATAGATTTTGCAAGTAGGGAAGAACTACCACTTCTATTTGTATCATGAGGAACAAATATGCTTTTTGCTTTTGATATATATAACTGAATAGTTGTTAAAAATTGTCTAAAATGATGGACATATGATCCTGAATCTAAGATATTAGAAGCTTACTCTTCAGAAGCTATATCTGATATAGCCATTAGACTTGAGAACGATTTTTGACAAAACTTATGGCATAGATTTATTGGTTTGCCTTGAACTATTGCAGGAGCAGTTTTTGGAAATGCATGATGTTTTTGACTTGAGGCAGAAAGCAATTTTTTTGAAGCAGAAGTATTAGATTTAGATTCTAGACAATGTCTAGTGTTGTCTAAAACGGATATGAGTTTTTGATATAGAAGCTCTATACTTAAAGAATCTTGAAAATATTTTATTATTAAAGCTAGGTTTGATTTGTCTAAAAAGATAGAAAAATACTCTAGTGATGTAGATAATATAGAATTTAGAGAGCAAAAGCAACCTAAGTGAAATACATGTTGAAGCTTTTTTAAGAATCCAAACAGGGAACAGTCAGCATGATTATTAATTGAAAAAGTTTGACTCAAGGGATACAAATTATGATGAGCATATTTCTCTGAAAAACATGCTAACTTTTTAATGAGTGATTGAGTTGCAACTTACAAGGATTTACTAGATTTGATTAAGCTTGCTCAAGATAAAGTAAAAAATGAATTTCAAGTTGATTTAATGCCTGAAGTAAGAATTATTTATAACAAATAAAAATATGACAGAACTAGTTAGATTACAAAAATACATGTCACAAGCTTGAATATGTTCTAGAAGAAAAGCTGAAGAGTATATTGAACAGGGCTTAGTAAAAGTAAATTGAGAAACAGCTTCAATTTGACAGTCAATTAATCCTAGTAATGATAAAGTAGAGTTATTAGACAAAATAGTTGAAGATCAAAAAAATCTTGTCTACTATAAAATTAATAAACCTAGAGGAATAGTTACTACATGCGCAGAACATGGTGATAAAAATGTTATAGACATTGTAGACATCAAAGAACGAGTTTTTCCAATATGAAGACTTGATAAAGATACAACTTGATTACTACTCCTTACTAATGATGGGAGACTCGCTAACTTTTTAATGCACCCAAGGTACGAACATGAAAAAGAATATATAGTAGAAACATTTTGACCTATATCTGACGAGCAGCTAGACAAGATGTCAAAATGAGTTTTTATACTTTGAAAAGTAACAAAAAAAGCAAGGATAAAAAAAGTAGCATCATGAAAATTTCACATAACTATAACAGAAGGAAGAAATAGACAAATAAGAAGGATGGTAGAAAAAGTATGATCAAAAGTGAAGAAACTTAAAAGAATCAGGATAGAGAATATAGAACTTTGAAATTTATATGAAGGGGAGTATAAACATCTTTCAAAAAAAGAAAAAGATAATTTGTTTTTAAAGTTGTGAATTAACTAAAAAAGACTAGAAACTGAAGTGAACCCACTTAAGTAGAGTCGAATAAAAAAGAAGTTAATTATTAAGATGATTCCTATATTGTATAGGAGTCATTTTTTTTCTATTCCATTGAGGACGTTTATTATTGTAGTAAAATATATA
>JAQVGG010000039.1 GCA_028696815.1 Candidatus Altimarinota bacterium | reverse complement strand
TATGGTGCCCCCAGCAAGATTCGAACTCACGGCAAACCTAGGTTCGCGGCCTAGTGCTCTTCCAACTGAGCTATGGGGGCTTATGATTAGTATAAGTAGTATAAAGCAAAAAGCAAAAAGTAAAGTTTTTGTTTAGTTTAAATTTTTGTGTTATAATTATTACAGCTATTTTTTCAAATTAAAAATGGAGGTGGAAAATGGCTGATTCTCTTGGATTTGTTACCGCAAAAGATGGTAGTAAAAAAGAAGTTTTGATTGGTTACAAAGGTATGGTTATGCTTGGAAAAGGTAATCATATCGGCAATCTTTATCTCCGCCCTGATGGTATTTACTGGGGAGAGGGAACTACTAAAAAAACTTCTTCAAGAGATGTAAAAAAATATCTTGAGGAAGCAGGCTTGATTCAAAAAGCTTGATGTTCTTGAGAATGAGAATTGCCCCGAATTTCGGGGCTTTCTTTTTTGCTTTTAAATCTTAAATTTATATAATCTTAAAAATTATTATTTAGAAAAAAAGATGCAAGAAAAAGTTTCTGTTAAGTGAAATATAATCAGATATGATAGATCAACACTAGAAAAAGATATAGAAGAGATACTTGCTTCTAGATTTGAATGAAAAGATTATTTTGAGAAAGGATTACATGATTTACATGACCCATATTTGCTTTGTGGTATGAAAGAAGCAGTTAGTAGGATAAAAGAAGCAATAGATAAAAAACAAAAAATCATCATATTTGGAGATTATGATGTAGATTGAGTTACAAGTACTTCTATACTGATGCATTTTTTCAAAAAAATCTGAGCTTTATCAAGTTATAGACTACCTCACAGGATAAAAGACGGATACGGTATGAAATCTTATTTTATGGATGAATTAGCTGAACTATGAGTTGATTTAGTTATAACTGTAGATTGTGGTACTCGTGATGTAGAAGTTGTTAAATATGCAAAATCAAAGTGAATAGATGTAATAATTACGGATCACCACTTTGTCCCTGATATTATTCCTGAAGAAGCTGTGGCTATAATAAATCCAAAAAGACAAGATTGTAATTATCCATTTAAAAATCTGGCTTGAGCGGGAGTTGCTTTTAAACTTATGCAAGCTCTAGCTAGTGATTATTTTGATGAAAAAGCTTATGAGGATTATTTACATGAAAGTATAGATATAGCTGCTATATGAACAGTTGCTGACTGTATGAGTCTTACTTGAGAAAATAGAACTATAGTTGAGCTTGGTTTAAAACAACTAAAAAATAGTAGAAGTAAGGGGATAAGAACACTTATAGAAGATAAGATACATGAAGACCTTGATGCTGATATATTTGGTTTTGTTATCTGACCAAGGCTAAATGCAGCAGGTAGGATGGATAGTCCTTATAAAGCTGTAAACTTGATTTTAAATAATTGAGACAGTTTAGGTCAGACCTTAGGAGAAATAGAAAATTTAAATGAAAAAAGAAAAACTCTAACAAAAAAGTTTTGTGAAGATGCTTTATGAAAAGTAAACAGGGATGATAACTTAATTTTTTATGTATCAGATGAAATAGAACATGGTATTATATGAATAGTTGCTTGAAGACTAACAGAACAATTATACAAACCATCAATAGTTTTAATAGATGATTGAGATAAACTTATAGCTAGTTGTAGAGCTCCAGAATATTTTGATATAGTAGCGCTTCTAGAAAAATACTCTGATATGTTTGTAGCTTTTTGATGACATAAAGGAGCTGCTGGATTTACTATAGAAAAATCAAAATTTGAAGAATTTAGAAAAAAAGCATTAAGTAATGTAAATAAACTAGATTTTACCGTGCATAAAAAAGAGATCAAAATAGATAAAGTAGTTAGACTTGATGAACTATGATTTAACTTTTTAGATAAGATAAATAAGTTTAAACCATTTGGTATGTGAAATACTAAACCTCTTTTTATGGTTGAAAAGTTAAGTTATGAAAAACTTGATTTTATATGACAGTGAAGAGATCATCTAAGATTTACTACAAAACACTGATTTAAAATATTTTGATTTTATATGTGAGATCATTATGAACAGATAAAAAGATGATGACAAGTGAGTTTAGTTTTTGATTTATCTCTTGATACGTGGATGTGAAAGAAGAACCTTATGTTGAAAATAATTGATATGATTGTTGAGTAGAATTTTATATTTCTGATATAAATCTGTTAAATATGCTTAAATAATGATTTTGTCTATTGCTTACTATATATTTTCAAATAAAACATTTTATAACTAAGATAAAGTTATCTTTATTATTTATAAATGAAGCTAATCATTCAGTATTACCAATTTTTACTGTATCGTAATCTAAAAATATATTATCTATATCAAGTTCTTGTGTATCAAAATTATAAAGAAACATATATGTATCTGCTGGTATTCATATGTTTTTTTTGGTTGCAAGTAATACATACTCCCATGTTCTTCTTAAGAAATCTTCAAAATTAGCAACATTAAGTATTTCATTTTCTTCTGGGTCAAAATATTCATCTACTTTTTTATCGTTAAAAGGAGAAAATATAATAGTGTTTTGATTACCTATAAAAGGCATTAATATATAGTCTCAATCTTTAGATAGTAAGTAATATTCCCATACAGGCAATCATAGTTCTTTTAGAGTGTTATATTTTTTAACTGATTGTTCTAATTTTGCTTTTTTTTCTTTTTCAGTTTGTCATTTTGCTTTTTTTTGAGCCATTGTAACTCTAATATTAGTATCTTCCATTAATACACTAACTTTATTTACTTTTCAGTTACCTCATTCTCATATATGTTGTATAATTCTTTCACATTCCATAATAAAAAGATGTTATAGTTTTTAATAATTATATATTATTTTTCTAGAAAAGTCTATTTTTACTGAGATAAAGTAGTAATTTT
>JAQVGG010000009.1 GCA_028696815.1 Candidatus Altimarinota bacterium | reverse complement strand
AAAATTAAACCTAAAAACAATTAAAAATCAATCCAAAACCAAAAAAACACTTGTAAAACTCTTATAAATACTAATAATTTACTTATTAGTATTTATTTTAAACTAAAAACTATGAATAAAAATAAAAACCAAGCATTTACCCTAGTAGAACTAATAGTAGTAATAACAATACTAGCAATACTAGCAACAATAGCATTTATAAGCTTAAATGGATATGCATCAAATTCAAGAGATAGTAAGAGATTAAGTGATTTAGGAAGTATGAAGAAAGTACTAGAATTGTACTACCTAAAAAATAATCATTACCCAGAACCAGATAATGTAGTTAATATAACATATAGTTGAAGCCTAGCATGGTATATGTGAGAATTTTGAGAAGAAGTAAGAAGAAAAGTAGAGAGAATAAATCCATCACCAAGAGATCCATTAACAGATACATACTATGCCTATGGATTAACAAACAATAGACAAGAATATGAGATGTGAACAATATTGGAGAATGCAGATAATGGAGCAGTGAATATAATAAGTCAAGCAAATGCAAATAGTGAATGATATACAGCCTATATAAGCTGAAATTATAATAAGAAGATAATATCAATAAGAAGTTGAAATACAATAAAGATACTATGAGTACCAACACTAATAACAACAGATCCAAGTATAACAGAATTACAAACAATAACAGAACAAAAGAGAAGAAGTTTGTTTTCAATAAATAATAAGACAAACCTACCAGGAAATATAATAGAGAAGATAAATACATGAATATTGTGAGAATGATTTGTAGTAACAGCAGAAGAGATCTATGAGAATGGAGCAATACAAAATACAGATGTAAATGGATGAGAGACAAGCTTATTATTGTATGAATGAACAATAGAAGATTTAAGTAATGAAACAATAAAGACAAAGGTATGAGAGAATATAATATCATACTATACATGAGTAGAGAGTACACTATGAAATCTATATCAAGATATAGCATCATCAGACTGAGAAGTAGTACTAGATGCACTTATTAGTAACAGACAATGATGATTAAATAGTAAGGATGTATCTTTGAGTAGTAATACAAATGAAGAGTGATGAAGTTCAAGTGGATGATGAAGTATCCCTTTAGTAAATTGTAATGATTGAGAAACAGTAGTTGATTGACAATGTAGTGATCCTTATTGGAATAATGTAGTATTAATGAGTTATTTTGATTGATTAGATTGAAGTAGAACAGTTTTAGATGAAAAAACAAATACATATAATTTATTTTGAGATTCAAAAATACTTTCAAATAGTCCAAAATTTTGAAATTGAAGTTTATATTTAGATGGTTCTTGAGATTATGTGCAAATATGAAATAACTGAGATTTAAGTTTTTGAACTTGAGATTTTACAATAGATTTTTGGATAAAATCTAACCCATGACAAGATCAATTTATATTATGATTTAGAGCTCCTTCATCTACTTGATTACATGTAACATTTTGATGATATTGATGAACTCAAATTTGAGCATTAAGACTTGCCTGATTAAGTTGATGAGATATTGCATGAACAAAAAGAATTGATGATTGAGAATGGCATTTATGTTCAATTGTAAGAGATTGAAATATTATAAGAGCTTATATAGATTGACAACTTGAAGTTACATGAACAGATTCAAGCAATTATATATTTTCAAATAATAGACCTGTTATATGAGTACATGATTTTTTTCTAAATACAAGTTTTGCTCAATTTTACTTGGATAATCTCCGTATAACAAAATGAGTTGCAAGATACAGTGAAAATTTTACATTACCTTTATATAATTTTCCAAATAAATAGTTATTTTTAAAGTATTTACATTTTGTAAATACTTTTTTAAAAAAATCAAATTTTATTTGATTTTTTGGCTTTTATACTTATACTCCAAGTGTTGCACTACTTTTGATTGTGTTTTTCTGACAAAGTAGGGCATTTTTAGTGTTGTTTTAAAAAGGATAAAAATGATTGTGTAATTCCTGTCCTCCTATTTTTATTTTTTTAACTCTTTTTGTATGACAAAAAAAACTTCTAAAAATATTGAAGTTGGGAGTTTGTATGATATAAAAGGTCGTCATTATTTTACAGATGATAGATCTATTGTTTGAATTCCAGAATTACTAGAAGTACAACTTGATTCTTATAGAGATTTTTTAGAAAATGGTATAGATAAAGTTTTTTCTGAAAGCTTTCCAATTTCTGATCACTCATGAGAAAAAGTAGATATTTATTATAAAGGTTTTGCTTTGGAGGAACCAAAATATGATCCTGTTACTTGTACTAGAAAAAATCTTAACTATGAAGCTCCGCTTAAAGTTAGATTTGAAATGTTAAATAAAGAAACAGGAGAAATAAAAGAACAAGATGTTTATATGTGAGGTATTCCTCTTATGACAAACATGGCAACTTTTATAATTAACTGAATTGAAAGAGTTATAGTTAACCAAATCGTTAGAAGTACTTGAGTATTTTTTACTCTATGAGAAGAATGATATTCTCTAAAAGTTATTCCAGCAAAATGATCTTGGTTTGAAATTGATATTGAAAAAAGATGAATTATAAATGTTAAAATTGATAAAAAAAGAAAATTACCTATTTCAGTTTTACTTAGAGCTTTTGGTATGGAATCAAATGCTGAAATACTAAGTGCATTTTCTGATATGGGTGATGATATAATCACAAATCATATAGCTCCAACTCTAGAAAAAGATAAAACTACAAATAGAATGGAAGCTTTACATGTTATATACAAATTATTAAGACCAGGTGATTTAGCTACAGATGAGAGAGTTGAAGAATTATTTGCTGTTACATTTTTTGATGAAAAAAGATTTGATCTAGGAGAAATCGCTAGAATGAAAATGAATTTTAAGTTAAAAATACCTACAAAATACAATGATGAAAATGGTAAATTCTTAAATATAAATGATTTAATAGTTTCATTAAAATATTATTTAAATCTAGTTTACTGAGCAGAATGACATATGGTTGATGATATTGACCATTTAGAAAACAGAAGAGTTAGATCAGTTTGAGAATTGGTAATGGAAAAAATCAAAGTTGGTATTGCTAGAATGGAAAGAATTACAAAAGATAGGATGACTATAGTTGAACTTGATGATGCTACTCCAGGTACATTTATCAACTCAAGACCAATAGTTGCTATATTAAAAGAATTTTTCTGAAGTTCTCAATTATCACAATTTATGGATCAATCAAATCCACTTTCAGAATTATGACATAAGAGAAGAGTTTCGGCTCTTTGACCTGGTTGATTAACTAGAGAAAGAGCATCTTTTGAGGTAAGAGATGTGCATCCAACTCAATATGGTAGAATATGTCCAATTGCTACTCCAGAAGGACCAAATATATGACTTGTATTACACTTTGCATCATATGCTAAAGTTGATAAATATGGTTTTATATTGACTCCATTTAGAGTTGTAGAGCATTTTGTTAAAAATGATTGAAAATCAGCAGTTAATAGAATAGCTTTATGAAATATTTTATGAGATGATTGAAAAATTATTGTAAAAGATAAAGATTATATTACACAAGATTTAGCAAAAGAGATAAAAGAAAAAGTAAAATCTGAAAAAATAGAAGTTAGATGATTTATAACAGAAAAATTTGATTATTTTGATGCTCATCAAGAAAGAGCATTAAATATAGCTGAAGCTGGTACTGCTACTGATGAATTTGGTAATTTTAAAACTACAAGAATTTCATCAAGAGCCGCAAATGAACCAACTATTTCATATGTTAGTGAGATAACTCATATAGATGTTTCTCCAAAACAAACGATGTCGATAGAAACTTCACTTTTACCATTTTTAGAACATGATGATGCGACAAGAGCGGAAATGGGTTCTAACATGATGAGACAAGCTGTTCCTCTTATAAGACCAAAAGCACCTATTGTTGGTACTGGTATGGAAAGAATAGTTTGAGAGGGAAGTGGATATGTTATATTGGCTGAAGATGATTGAGAAATTATTTGAGTAGATGCAAAACATATTACTGTTTTATATAAAAATGGTAATAAAAAATTGTATGAATTAACTACATTCAAAAGATCAAACCATGATATGCTTGTTCACCAAAAACCAATAGTTTCACATGGACAAGAAGTTAAAAAATGAGATGTTTTATGTGATGGTCATTCAATTGAAAATTGAGAATTAGCTATTTGAAGAAACTTAACTGTAGCATATATGCCATGGAAAGGTTATAACTATGAAGATGCTATTATTCTTTCAAGTAAGATAGTTGAAGATGATTATTATACTTCTATACATATTAAAGAATTTACTTTAGATGTTAGAGAAACTAAACTTGGACCTGAACAAACTACAGATGATATTCCTAATGTATCTAGTGCAAAATTAAAAGATTTAGATGCTGATGGTATTATTAGACATTGAGCTTATGTTGAAGGTTGAGATATATTAGTTTGAAAAATAACTCCAAAATGAGAGCAAGAATTATCACCAGAAGAAAGACTTCTTAGAGCTATATTCTGAGATAAATCTAAAGATGTAAAAGATAGTTCTCTTAGATTACCTTCAGGACAATGAGGTAAAATATTACAAGTTCATATTTTAAAAAGAGAAAACTGAGACAATTTACCAACTTGAGTATTTAAACAAGTAAAAGTATTTGTTGCTCAAACTAGAAAGATAGAAGTTTGAGATAAGATGGCTTGAAGACATGGTAATAAATGAATTGTTTCAAGAGTTGTTCCTGTAGAAGATATGCCATTTATGGCTGATGGTACACCAGTTGATATTATTCTTAATCCATTATGAGTAGTATCTCGTATGAACATCGGGCAAGTTTTAGAAGCACATATGGGTATGGCTGCTAAAAAAATGGGTATAACTGTTGCTACACCTATACTTAACGGTATAAGTGTTGATAAGGTAACTGAACTTATGGAAAAAGCTTGAATGAGTAGAGATTGAAAAGTTCAATTATTTGATGGTGAAACATGAGAAGCATTCAAAGAAAGAACAATGGTTTGAGTTAAATATATGTTGAAACTACACCATTTAGTAGAAGAAAAAATCCATGCTAGATCTGTTGGTCCTTATTCAATGGTAACTCAACAACCACTTTGAGGTAAAGCTCAAAATTGAGGTCAAAGATTTTGAGAAATGGAGGTTTGGGCTCTTGAAGCATATGCTGCAAGTAACATTCTTCAAGAAATGATTACAATCAAATCTGATGATGTTGCAGGTAGAACACAAGCTTATGAAGCAATTGTAAAAAATGCTCCAATTAAAAAACCAAATATTCCAGAATCATTTAATGTACTATTAAAAGAATTACAAGCTATCTGATTAGATCTTGATCTACTTGATAAAGAAGAATTAGAAGCTAAAGAAGATGAGTTTATGAGAAGATATGAAGAAATAATAAAAATAGAAAATAAAGTACAAAGTGAAAAAGAAAATAAAAAATCTGAATAATAATGGAATAATAAAATTTTAAATCTCTAATTATAATCATAATGTTTGATAAATCTTTAGATAATTTTCTAAATGACAAAATCACTGACTTTTCAGAAATATGACAAAATATAGGTAAAAAAGATATTACAGAAGGTAAAAATTTAGATAACCTTGCTTGAATATCTCTATGAATTGCAAGTCCTGAAAGAATCAGATCTTTATCTCATGGTAAAGTTTTGATAAGTGAAACAATAAATTATAGAACACAAAGACCAGAAAGATGAGGGTTATTTTGTGAACAAATATTTGGACCAAGAAAAAACTATGAATGTGCTTGTTGAAAATATAAAAGAATAAGATATAAAGGTATAGTTTGTGAAAGATGTTGAGTTGAAGTAACTAAATCTTCAGCTAGAAGAGAAAGAATGGCTCATATAGATCTATATGCTCCAGTTGCTCATACTTGGTATCTTAAATCAGTTCCAGGTAGAATAGGTCTTTTATTGGACTTACCAGTTAAAAAATTGGAACAAGTTGTATATTTTGCTTCATATATTATTACTGATGTTTATGAAGATAAACTACTTGAAGTAAACAAAGACTTAGAAGAAAAATACAAGGTTTCAAAAGCAGAAATGCAAAAAGAAATCCAAAGAGAAATGTGAGAACTTAAATCAAGAAAAGACTCATGAGAATTAAATGAAAAAAAATATAAGGTTGAAGAAGCTATTTTGATGTCAAAAATAGATGAATTAACAGGGGAGTTTGAAGAATTGAGAAATTGATTGAAATCTTTAAAAGTTTGAGCAATTATTTGAGAACTAGAATATAGAGTTTTAGCTTCAAAATTTCCACATGTTTTTGCATGATGAACTTGAGCTGAATATTTAAAAGTTTTACTTGCTAGAATAGATTTATTAAAATTTATCGAAGAACAAGAAGTTGAACTTAAAAATTCTACTCAAATAAAACAAAAGAAAATTCTTCAAAAAATCAAGTTAGCATCAAGTTTACTTAAATCAGGACAAAGACCTGAATGGTTTATACTGGAAGCACTTCCAATCATACCACCGGATTTGAGACCAATGATTCAACTAGATGGTTGAAGATTTGCAAGTAGTGATTTAAATGACTTATATAGAAGAGTTATCAATAGAAATAATAGACTTAAAAAACTTATCGAATTATGAGCTCCTGAAGTAATCTTGAAAAATGAAAAAAGAATGCTTCAAGAATCAGTTGATATGTTATTAACTGGAGAAACTAGAACAAATAGAAGTGGTTTTGTTACTGCAAATAAAAAGAAATTAAAATCATTAACTGAAATCTTAAAAGGTAAACAAGGTCGTTTCAGACAAAACTTACTAGGTAAGAGAGTTGATTACTCTGCTAGATCTGTAATCGTTGTTTGACCTTCACTTAAAATAGATGAATGTGGTATACCAAAAACTATGGCTTTAATATTATTTAAACCTTTCGTTATTGGTAAACTTATAGAAGATGGTTTAGTTTACAATATAAAACATGCTGAAAAATTTATTGAAAAATCTGGAAAAGAAGTTTGGGATGCACTTGATGAAGTAATCGAGTGAAAATATGTTTTAATGAACAGAGCACCAACTTTACATAGACTTTCTATACAAGCTTTTAGACCTGTTTTAATTGAATGAAAAGCTATTCAATTACATCCTCTAACTTGTACTGCTTTTAATGCCGATTTCGACTGAGATCAAATGGCTATACATTTACCTATTACAGAACAAGCTCAAAGAGAAGCTCGTGATTTGATGGTTACATCTAAAAATTTACTTGCTCCTTCAAGCTGAGAACCTATAGTTGCTCCGAGTCAAGATATGATTTTGTGAAATTATTATGTTACTGCAATAGAAGAAGGATGACTTTGAGAAGGTAAGGTTTTTGCAAATATTGATGATGTAGGACTTGCTTATGAAGCTGGAGTTTTAGGTATAAAATCTAAAATAAAAGTTAGAATTGATTGAAATTTTGTTGAAACAAGTTATGGTAGATTACTTTTCAATGAAATAGTTCCAGAAGGTTTATGATTTATTAATGAAACTCTTAGAAAATGAGTTATTAAAAAAATCCTTGCTAGATCTTTTGAAGAATTATGACAAGAAGTTACTGCAAGATTTGTAGATCAAATTAAAAATTTCTGATATAAATATTCTACTATTTCATGATTATCTATTTCAATAGATGACATGCAAATTCCTGATGATAAAAAATCTTTATTAACTGATGCTTGAGAAAAAGTAAAATATATTCAAAAGAAGTGGTGGCTTGGGTTTATGACTGAAGATGAAAAATATAATCAATCTATCAAGATATGGGCTGAAGTTAAAAAAACTATAGAGTGAAAATTAAAAGAATTATTTCTACCTAGTAATCATATATTTAATTTTATTGATTCTTGAGCTAGATGAAATCGGTGAAATATTACACAATTATGTTGAATGAAAGGTTTAGTTGCTTCTACTACAGGTAAAACAATTGAGCTTCCAATAAAATCTACTTTAAAAGAATGATTTTCAACTCTAGAATATTTTATTGCTACACATGGTTGAAGAAAAGGTAAATCAGATACTGCCTTAAAAACAGCTCAATCAGGTTACTTAACTAGAAGACTTGTTGACTCTAGTCAAAATATATTGATTAAAGAAGATGATTGTCATACAGTTCATTATAAAACAGTTGTAAGATGAGAAAAATCTGGTAATTTTGAAGAAAAATTTGAAGATAGAATATATTCTCATACTCTTGCTCGTGATATATTGGATGAAAAAGGTAGTGTTATAGTTCCTGTTTGAAAAATAATAGATACTAAAACTCTTGCAATTATAAATGCACATTCTATAAATAAAGTAGATATTAGATCAGTGCTTACTTGTGAAACAGAAGGTTGAGTTTGTAAAGCTTGTTATGGACTTGATTTAGGTTTAAATAAAGAAGTTGAAACTTGAACTCCAGTTTGAGTAATAGCAGCACAATCTATTTGAGAACCTGGTACTCAATTAACGATGAGAACTTTCCATAGTTGATGAGTTGCAAAAGAAGGTTGAGATATGGCTCAAGGTCTTTCAAGAGTAGAAGAATTATTTGAAGCAAGATCACCAAAAGTTTCTGCTGAAATATCAGATATTGATGGTATTGTTAGTGTAGAACAAACAGATTCTAGTATAATTGTTAGAGTAATATCTGAAGAATTAATAACTGATGAATATTATTTTGATGAAAATTTTGATGTTGTTGTAAAAGTTGGTCAAACTATAAAGGCAAAACAAGTTATAGCAAAATCAAATATTGATAAACAAAAATTAACTTCTTCATTTGCATGAGAAGTTAAAAAAATAGAAGAATGAGTAATAACAATAAAAGATATTGAAAATAGATCTTATGAATATAATTTTGATTTATGAAGAAGGATTTTAGTTAAAGATGGTCAAAGAGTAACAAAATGACAAAAAATAACTGAATGAGCTCTAAATCTTCAAAAATTAAAAGATATAGCTTGAGTTTTAGCTACACAACAATATATAGTTGATGAAATTAAAGCAATTTATTCATCTCAATGACAAACAGTTAACTCTAAACATATAGAATTAATAGTTAGACAAATGTTCTCTAGAGTTAGAGTAACATCAAAATGAGATACTGAATTTTTCCCATGAGATATAGTTGATATTATTAGATTTAAATCTGATAATGCTAGATTAATCAAAGAAGGTAAAAAACCAGGTATTGCTGAAAGATTACTTCTAGGTATAACAAAGATTTCTCTTTATACTGAATCATGGTTATCTGCTGCTTCATTCCAAGAAACTGTTAGAGTACTTGTTGAATGATCTGTTACATGAAAAATTGATAAATTTAAGGAAATGAAAGAAAATGTTATTATTGGTAGACTTATTCCTGCTGGTAAACAATATAGAAAGATTCATAATCAATCAACAGAGGAAGATATTGAAAGTCAATATTTTGATCCAAACGATGATAATATTGATATTTCAGAATTTCATCTAGAAGAAATGGTTCAAGAAATGGAACATGAAAGTGATTTCTAAAAATAAAAAATAAAAAGTACTTATAAGTACTTTTTATTTTAAATATTAAAAAAACTAAAAACATATTGTTTTTAGTTTTTTTAATATTATAAATCATTTAACATTTTTAATACATCATCAGCATCACCATCATCTTTTTCATTTGCTTGTGCTGCTTGTATTTTTTGTTTTGAATCTTTCATTTGAAATTCTTGCCATTCAATCAAATGTTTTTCGTTTAATTTTTTAATTTCAGTTTGATATTTTTCTTCTAAAGCTTCTAATTTTTTCTTTTCAGTATCCAATATATTAAAAAGTCTATCAATTTGATCATTTGTCATTGATGGCATAATATCAAACCAATATTGTTTTTCATCATCATCCATTGATTCTGTCTCTAAAATCAATTTTATTAATTCATTGTATTGTGCTTGCATTTCATCACTAACAATATATTTTTTTCAATTATGATTAATTTCAGCCATATTTTATTTTTATATTTTAAATTTATTTAATTCATTATAACAAACTATTTTAAAATTTGCAAATAAAAAATCTGAGATATAATGTTTTTAAGATTTTTAAAAATTAAAAATATCTTTATGAAACTAATGTACCTTTGAATTTATACACTTTTTTTAGTAATAGTATGGTGATTTTTTATAGTTGCTAAGATACATGCATATAAATTTAAGAATTTTTCAAATTATATAGAAAAAGTGACTCAGATATTATTAGCGTTACTTATTATTTTATCTATAATTTGATATGTACTTATTTTGTTTTTAGATGATAATATAACTAAAACTCTAAATTTTGATAACAAGGATTTATATTTTAATGAAGTAAATTATTAATATGACATCTATTTTTACAAAAATAATAAATAGGGAAATCCCTAGTGAAATTGTATATGAAACAAATGATATAATAGTTATTAAAGATATTAATCCAAAAGCTAAAATTCATTTGCTTATTATACCAAAAAAAGAAATTGAAACCATAGATCACCTAGAAGAAGATGATAGAGATTTGATTGCAAATATGTTTTTTGTTGCTAAAAAAGTATCATCAGATTTATGAATAACTTGATGATATAAGCTACATTTTAATGTATGAAAAGCAGGATGACAAGAAGTTATGCATTTGCATTTACATTTATTATCTAATATGTAAGAAAAGATGGAATTTAACAAAAACAAAATAATTTTTACTGTTATTTGAGTAATTATTTTATTATCAATAATATTTTTATTGGTTACAATGAATAGTGTTGATAATAGTAATAATACAAAAAATTGAACTGATGAATTTAAAATTTGGATAGTTTGAGATAAAATTGAGTCATTAAATGATTTTATTGAATGATTTAAAAAAATCTATCCTGCATACAAAAATAAACAAATAATAGTAGAAGCTTTTAATTCATATGAAGATTATACATATACATTGATGTCTGCATTATCATCTGGTAATTGACCTGATTTATTTGTTTTAAATAATTCAGAAAAAAAGAGTGTATTTTCTGATCAAGTTTTATGATTAGATCCAAATATAATAAATCCAAATGATTTTAGGAAGAAATATAAATGAGTTTTTGGAGATGATTTGATATCTGTTTATACAGATGAAAGTAATGTTTCAAAAGAATATGTTATTTGATTACCAGTTTGATATGAAACTTTATGAATTTATTATAATAGAAGATATGTTAAAAGTACTGATTTAGATAATATATCAACTATGAATAATGTTATATCAGATTTGAAGAATAAATATGATGATCTTATACCTATTTGAATATGAAATGGTTCAACTGTCTTAAATGCTAGTGATATTATTACTCAATTTTTTATGCTTGAGTGATGAGTTACTTGATTATGAAATTTAAATACAAATGTTTTTAAATCTGCTTTTTGAGCATATTTACTTTATGGTGATACTACTTGATATAATTGATATAATGAAAGATATCAAGAATTAAAAGATACAAAAAGAAATTCTATATATCTTTTTTCAAGGTGAGAAGTTTTAATGATTGTATGATTTCCAAGTATGGTAAAGGATATCAAGGAAAGTTGATTTAGTAAATCTATGCTTCAAGCAGTTCCTTTTCCACATTATTTTTCTGCTTGATGAAAAACTTTAATTAATTATAATTATTTTGTTATAAATAAAGATACTCAAAATTTAGATCTGGCAAATGCTTTTATATCTTATTTGTATAGTGATGCTTGAGCAAGTTCATATTTATCTTATTTTACTTATTATTTACCAGCATTACTTTCTTTGGAATCTGAAAAATTAGATCAAAAAATAGATCCGGATTTTAATGTTATTTTAAGAGATTTTTACAATGATTCATATGAGTTATCTAGTTTTGATAAAGCTATAAAAAATATTTATGACAGAGAAATTATTTCATTGTTAGATAATATAATAATTAGTGAACAAAATTTTAATAGCTTTAAAGATTCATTATTTTGTAAATTTAATAAATTAAGTACTTTTTCTGATTTATCTGCTAATTGTGAAAATAAATAAATATAAGACCGGTTTTTAAAAACCGGTCTTAATTTAATAAATATTATGAAAATTTATAATTGTTATATACATATTCCGTTTTGTAATAGTAAATGCAAGTATTGTAGATTTGCATCTTTTTCTTGATTTTCAAAATTAAAAATACAAAATTATGTAGATTTTTTATGTAAAGAAATATTGGATACAAAAATAGATAATGTTAAATTAGATACAATTTATTTTGGTTGATGAACACCATGAGTATTATCAATAAATCAATTTATTCAGATATTTAATGCTTTAAAAAGTAAATTTATTTTTTCTGAAAATATAGAAATATCTATAGAAACTACTCCTTCAAATATAACCATAAAAAATATAATTTGATGGAAAAATCTTTGAATTAATAGGATAAGTATATGACTTCAAACATTGAATGAAAAATCACTTTTGGAGATATGAAGAGATAGTAAATGAGATATAATAGGAGCTTTGGATACTATAAAAAAAATATGATTTTCAAACTTTTCTATAGATTTTATTATTTGATTGCCTTATGTAAAATGAGGAGAGATAATCCAAAATATAGATTATTTACTTAAAAATTATGATTTTATAAAACATATTTCTGTTTATATGCTTGAGGAATATTATGATATTCCAGAAGAAAAAAATTCAAAATTTGATAATATAATTTATCCAAATACTTGGAAAAATCTATGATTAAAAGATGATTTTTTTAGTTTAGAATATATTTCAATCAAGAAATTTTTAGAAGAAAAATGATTTAAAAGGTATGAAATTTCAAACTATTCAAAACCTTGATTTGAGTGTAAACATAATATTTGATATTGGACTCATAAGGAAACATTTGCATTTTGATTATGAGCACATTGATTTTTAGGTGATATTCGTTTTTCAAATAGTGAATCTTTTATAGATTATTATGCCAAAAAAAATATAATAAAAGAAAGATTAAATATGCAAGATTTATTCTTAGAAAAAATAATGTTTTCTCTTAGAACATCTTGAATAGAAGAATCAGATTTAGAAAAACTTGATATAAAAAAAATAAATTACTTTATAGAAAATAATCTACTTTATAAAAAAGATAAAAAAATAGTTTTAAGTGATGCTTGAGTTATTTTTATGGATTACATACTTTGAGAGATAATATAAAAAAGAATTTGTTTTTAAAACAAATTCTTTTTTATTATCTAGTAGATAAATCTTCTTTGAAATGGTCAAATAAGTGATTTAATAAATCATCTAAATTTTTATAATCTTCTCTTTCATATCTGAATGAATGTCAATCAAGAGTAGCTGATATAACTCAATCAAATAAATCTTTTTTATTTTTTTCAACTTTTACTTCGATAGTTCCCTCAGCATCATCTTTGGTACTAAATTTTTTTAAGTAGTTATCTAATTTATTTTCTAAGTTATGTTTAACTAATCTTTCAGTAACTTCTTTTGCTTCTTCTGCATTTACATGTATTTTTACTTGTATTTCCATAATTCACTTATTATCATATAAATTTAAAAAGTATTAAATATTTTTATAAGGCTCATTATTTAATTACTTTTTACAATAGATATTTTATCATATTAAAAATTTAAAGCAAGTAAAATTAAAAAAAATTGTTGAAAAATCAATATATTTAGATATAAATATAATATAAATAAAAATATAAATAGTTTTCTTAATTTTCAGTAATAAACGAAAACTGTTTAAATCCCAATCTATGATTGGCCCCTGTTTTTGAATTTATGGAAGAAATTTAAGGAAACTAAAAATATTTTTATTAATAAAATTTAAGATACAAATTAAGATGACTAAATATATACCAACTATATGACTTGAAATACATGTAAGAATTAAATCTGAAACTAAGATGTTTTGTTCTTGTAAAAATGCAGTTGCACTAGCAGAAGAACCAAATATGAATGTATGTTCTGTTTGTATGTGATTTCCATGAATGCTTCCTAGTTTAAATAAAGAAGTAGTTAGACTATGACTTATTTGAGGTATGGCTATGAACTGTGAAGTAAATAAAGTTTCAAAATTTGATAGAAAAACTTATTTTTATCCTGATAACCCAACTGCGTATCAAATAACTCAAATGTATGAACCAATAGTATGAAAAGGTTCTGTAAAAACTTTGGTTAATTGAGAAGAAAGGGTTTTTGCTATACATCATATGCACTTAGAAAATGATGCTTGAAAACTAATTCATGCTTGAGGGAAAACACTTCTTGATTTTAATAGAGCTTGAAGTCCACTTATGGAAATAGTAACTGATCCAGTTTTTCATAACAAGGATGAAGTTATGGAATTTTTAAAAGAATTACAAAAGATATTTAGAGCGACTGGAGTTTCTGATGCTGATATGGAAAAATGACAATTAAGATGTGATGTAAATATATCTGTAGCACCAGAATGAAGTGATAAGCTATGAGCTAGAACTGAAACAAAAAATGTAAATTCTTTTGCTGCAATTGGTAGAGTAGTAGAACATGAAGTAAAAAGACAAATTAATATAATTGAAAAAGGTTGAGTTGTAGATCAAGAAACTAGATGATGGAATGATGATACTGGTACTTCAACTACACAAAGAAGTAAAGAAGATGCTATGGATTATAGATATTTCCCAGAACCAGATTTACTTCCTCTTGTTTTAAGTGATGAATTTATTGAAGAAGCAAGAAAACAAATTCCAGAATTACCTATAGAAAAAAGACTTAGATATTTAAATAATTTCAAATTAAGTGAGGACGATGCTAGAATACTTACTTTTGATAGAGATTTAAGTGAATATTTTGATAAACTAGTTGATTTAACTTGAGATGCTAAAAAATCTTGTTCATATATAACAACTGTTTTACTTGCAATGATGAATGAAAGTGAAACAATCAAAAATATATCTGATTTAAGATTTGATATAAAAGAACTTGCAAAAGTTATTGATTTAGTAAATCATGATGAATTATCAAGTACAAATAGTAAACAAGTTATAGAAGAATTATTTAATAATGGTTGAGAAGCAGATATAATAATTGACGAAAATAATTTGAGACAAAAAAATGATACTTGAGCTTTAGAAGCAATTGTTGATCAAGTTTTAATTGATAATGCAACTCAAGTTGCTGATTATAGAGCTTGAAATCAAAATATATTTTGATTCTTTGTTGGTCAATGTATGAAAGCTTCAAAATGAGCAGGTAATCCAAAAATATTTAATGAATTATTAAAAAAGAAACTTTAGAATAAAATCTAGAGTTTTTTATTTTCAATTTTTTGCAAGAAAAAATAATTTATGATATGATTTATTTAGTTTAAAAGGTTTTTCTCTATAAACAGTTAAAATCTAACATTTAAGTTTAACAATATAAATTATGTTTTCTAAACTTTTAAGTAAAATAGTTAAAAATAAAAGAAACTTACTATGGATCATAGTAGGTGTTTCTTTATTTTTTATGATGAGTGATAGTGTTTTTGCTGAAACTGTAAAAACAGAAGCTCAAAGATTAGCTGATGCTAGAACAAAGGTAGCTTCATTTGTTGGTTGGCTTTCAACAGTAATTACATTATTTTTATCTATTCTTACTTATTTATCTACAGTATTTTTATCACCAGAGTGGATAAATGGTAGTTTGTTTTGATTAAATTGATATTTTAAATCAATATGGGTTTTAGTTTCAAATTTTGTTTATTTATCATTTGCATTTATCCTTATTTGGATTGCATTTATGAATATCATTTGAAAATGACAAGAAAAATATGCATTAAAGCAAGCACTACCTAAATTTATAATTGGTGTTTTGATAGTTCCTTTTTCTTGGTTTTTTATTCAATTTATATTATCTATATCTGCCGTATTAACTATATCTGCATTAAATCTACCTTTTGAAACTTTTAGTACATTTAGTAATAAATTATCAACTACTCAGATACCACAAAAATGTACTCTAGATTTTAAAAGTCTATGAAATCCAGACAATAAAAATAGAACAGAAACGGAAAAGGTAAAATCATTTATAGATTGTTGAGGTGAAAAATGAAAAAAAATAAGCTTAGATGAATTAAGGAAAAGTGATAAATCTGTAGATAGTATTTTCTGAGTTATTTGAACTTATACATATGGTATACTTTCACTTGAAAGTATGGATAAACTTAATAATTATGATGTTAGTAATATAACTAATATGGCTGATTTAGTTGTTAAGTTATTATTTGATGTATTATTTATAGTAGTTTATTCGATTCTGATTATTGCAATGTGACTTGTTTTGATGGTTAGATGAATCTATATATGGATGTACATGATGATGGCACCTATCTTTTGACTTATGTATTTTTTTGATAAAACAAGTTGATGATGAGAATTTTTTGATAAATTTAATGTTAAACAGTTTATATCATTGGCATTTGTACCAGTTTATACAATGCTTGCATTAAGTTTTTGATTGTTATTTATATATGCTGCATGAAATGGTATGTCTTATAATGGAGATTATAAGGATATAAATACTGTTAAATTAGATGAACCACAAGGTGAAAATTGAGAACAAACTTTAACTGTATGACAATTTTCTCTAAAAATAATATGAAGTCCTTCAAATCCAAAAAATGTTACTTGATTTTTTGATAATATATCAAATAAAGGTATGTGAGTTATTGGAACACTTATTATGAAGATCTTTGGTATAGTTGTATTATGGTGAGTTCTTATGGCAGCACTTAGATCAAATGATATTACAAAGGCTATTGTTGAACCACTTCATGCATTTGGTACACAAGTTTGAGGTCTTGTTACAAAAGCTCCACAATATATTCCTGTTTTTGGTGGGCAAAGTATGAAGAGTTTACAAACTGTTGCAAGCTGAGTTGAGTGAAAAATATCACAATATAGTACAGATAGAGCAAATAAATTTTTAGATAAGACTCCTTTTTGAAATGACCAAGTTACTAAAACAAATCAAGATTTGCAATCAAAAATTATTACAGCTCAAACTCCTCAACAACAAGCAGCATTAATGCAAGAAATTATTAGAAATGCAAATTGAGATGAAAAAAATTTATTTGCAAATACTGCATCTCAAAAAGCATTATTTGATTTAGTTTCAAAAATTAATCCAGAATTTCTAAAAGAATTAAAAATTGAAAAAGCAACTGATATTAATTCTTTAGATAAAGTTGCTAAAATTTATGAAAAAGTTGAGTCAAAGTGACCACAATTTATAGGTATATTACCAGAAAATAATTGAAAAATTAATCCTGATGCAATTAAAAGAGCTGTAAAAGATGCTAAAAATTTACAAACAATACCAACTTGATTAGAATGAAATCAAACTATTAACATAACAATGAAAGAAAGTAATTTAGATTCATTTATATATAAATGAGATATAGACTCTAAAAATTCTTTAGTTGATCAATTATACTCACAATGAATAAAACAATGATGATATAAATGAAAAATTACAAAAGAAGAATTTATAATTGAATTAAGGGCTTTATGATTAAATAATGATGGAAAAATTAAAACTTTAATTGATGAATTAGAAGCTAAAGATCCAGATTTCTTTAAAAACGAAACTCCAAAAACTTAATAAAAAAATTTAGAAGCGTAGCTTCTAAATTTTTTTTATTAACTCTTCTATCGTAACTATCTCAACATCACCAAAAGTAGTTTCTTTGAAATTATACTTAGTTTCTTTTTCTACCACCAAATATTTTTTTATAGTTCCAGCTATTTTTTGTAGTTTTTTAATTTCTTTCTTTATATTATTTTTTTCTTTTTGTTCTGATAAATAAACTATTATTTCTTTGTCTTCTTTTTTTGCATAAAAATTTATTTCAAAAACTCAATTAACTCAAGTATAAATATTATAATTATTATAATTAAGTAATACAAAAATTATATTTTCTATTAATAATTGTCTACTTAAATCAAAATTTGTTAGACAATTCCTAAATCAATTATCACAAAAATAGTATCTTACTTTATTAACTTTTATAGTATTTGTTTTGAAATCAAAAAACTCTACTCTTTTTATTATTTTTTCTTGTATAGAAAAATCTATATAATCCATCATTGTTACTAGTGATATATTATTTACTTTTTCTATATCTCTATGAAACTCTCTTAAACTTATATCTTTTTCTAAAAGTGCTAATTTTGTTATTATTAAGTTATATAAATTTATATTTTTTACTGATTTTAGACAAAAAATTTGATTTAAAAGTATATTATCTTTTATAAGGTTAATATATTCTTTTTTAAAATTTGTATCATTTAAATAGTATGTATTTCATAAATTTCAGTAAATTATATCTTTTTCTATATCTTCATTTATACTATTTTTTATTTCTATTTCTTGTATATTTGGTATCTTTATATCATTTCATATAAGTATAACTTTGAAGTCACTTTTATATAAATAAATTATTAGATCTTTTATATTTTCTATCTTACTTATATTTTGTAAAAATATATATTTTATATCTTTGTTAAAGTTAACCTCTATATTTATCATATTTTTTAAATCAATATCATTTTTTATGATATTTACATTGTCTAGATTATTATTAAAATAAAAAAAATTTGATTCAATTTTAGTTTTTTTAATCATTTCTGATATTACTTGAGTTTTTCAAACATTTTTTATTCAAGAAATTATTATTATTTTTTCTTTATTTAACTTATTTACTATATTTTTTATATAATTTAGATTATTTTTTGTGATTTTTATATTTCCTATATAAGATTTATTTTTATTAATTAATTCTATTGTTTTTGACATATTTGTTATAGTTAATTTTAATATATTTAATTATATATTTAATATTTCTATTTATATTTTAAAAATATAAATAGTCAATTTTTAATCTTAAAAATATAAAAATATTTTTGTAAATATATTGTTTTTTGACTTTAAATAACTCTAATTACAATGTATTTATACTTGATTATCTATTAAGTATTATAAATTTCTTTACTTTCTAAAAAAATATATGAAATATTTTTTATTTACATTGTATATAGTTTCAGCATTAGTATGAGTTCATTTATTTGTATGATCAGATTTATGAACGACCGCTAATGCTTTTTTATTGTTTGCAGTTTTTCTTGGTATCTATATGGCTGTTAACATATGAGCAAATGATGTTGCAAATAGTGTTTGACCTGCTGTTTGATCTGGAGCTTTAACTCTAAAACAAGCTATTATAATTGCAGCTATTTTTGAGCTTGCATGAGCTGTTATTGCTGGTTGAGAAGTTGTAAAAACTATTAAAGATGGTATTATAGATATATCTCAAATATGAGATTATACTATTTTTATGTTTATAATGTTATCTGCATTATTTTCTGCTGCTCTTTGGCTCAATTTTGCAACATATTTTAAAGCACCAGTTTCAACTACACATTCTATTGTTGGTTGAGTTATGTGAGCATGAATTGCTGCAATGTGAATATGAATTGTTTCATGGGAGACTATGTGAAAGATAGTTTCTAGTTGGTTTATTTCTCCTATATTATGATGAATAGTTGCGGCTTTATTTTTATTTTTTATTAAACATCTAATCTTACATAAAAAGGATAAGATTGTACAAGCAAAAAAGTGGGTTCCATTCTTTGTGTCTATAATGATATGGGCTTTTACAACTTATATTATATTAAAATGATTAAAAAATATTGTTAAATTAGACTTCATAGAAGCATCACATATCTGACTTATCTTGTGATTTATAACTTATTTTTCTTTTAGAGCATATTTATCAAAGATTTCATCTAGACTTTCAAACGATAGAAAGTCTATGGCTAGATTGTTTAATATACCACTTATTTTTTCAGTTATACTTCTTACTTTTGCTCATTGATCAAATGATGTTGCAAATGCAATTTGACCACTTGCAGCTATTTATGATTCACTTATCAATTCTTCTATTTCTTGAAGTGTAGGTATTCCTTTTTGGATAATGCTTTTAGGTTGAACTTGATTATCATTTTGATTATTGTTATTCTGACCAAAACTTATAAAAGCAGTTGGTTGAGAAATAACAGAGCTGGATCAAGTAAGAGCATTTTGTATAGCATTATCAGCGGCACTTACAGTTATACTTGCAAGTCAATTATGATTACCTGTAAGTTCTACTCATATAGCTATAGGTTGAGTATTTTGAGTATGATTTTTAAGAGAATATCTTCATAAAAGAGAACATAAGAAAAAAGAATGTTTTGTTGAAAGATCAATGCTTAAAAAAATAGTAGCTGCTTGGCTTATAACAGTACCTGTTGTAGCATTTCTATCAGGAGCATTATTTTTTATATTTAACTTATTATTTATATAGTTAAATGTTAAATAAAAATAACTTTTAAAAAAAGTAAAAAATATTTATTTTTTATTTTTTTTTTGTATACTATTGCTAGATTTTATTTAAAATAATGAGAAAATGGAAAAAGCTTTAAAACAAGATATATTAAAATTAATTAAAGAAAATTATTCTATAGAATTATATGATATAAATTTGACTATTCCACCAAAGAAGGAAATGTGAGATTTTGCTTTTAATTGTGGGATCTTATCTAGAGAATTGAAAAAAAATCCAAACTTAATAGCTAGTGAAATATTACCTTTATTAAAAACTATTTCTGAAATAACTGATGTAAGTAGTGAAGGTGCTTTTGTAAATATAAAAGTTTCAAAAGATATATTTACTAAAAAGTTTTTTGAATTATATAACCTAGATTTTTCATCTCAATTTAGCTATATTTGAAATGGGAAAAAAATAATAGTTGATTATATATGAGCAAATGTTTGAAAACCACTTCATATAGGTCATATGTGTACACCAAACATAGGTCAAGCTATGATAAATATATATAAAAAATTTGGTTATGATGTGATTTCTGATAGTCATATAGGGGATTGGGGAATTATTTTTGGTAAGCTAATTACTGCTTATAAATTATGGTGAGATGAAAATAAATTAAAAGAAAATGCTGTTGATTATTTACTTGAGCTTTATGTTAAAATTACTTCTGAAATAGAAAATGATTCTGATTTAGAGCAAAAAACAAGAGATGAATTTAAATTGTTATCAGAATGAAATCCTGAATCTATAGAACTTTGGTCAAAATTTACAAAATACTCTATAGAAGCTATGAATAAAAACTTAGCAAGACTGAATGTAAAACCAGATTACAATATAGGGGAAAGTTTTTATGAGTGATTATGACTTCCAAAAATGGAAGATTTTCCCGATTTAGTTTTTGATATGCATTCTATAGTTGTTGAATTAATTTCTAAATGAATTGCAACTCAAAATGAAGATGGTTCTGTCTGAGTTATTTTTGAAAATGATAAATTACCAAGTTGTATATTGCAAAAAAGAGATTGAACTCATGGCTATTTAGCTAGTGATCTTGCTTGTATAAAATATAGAACTTCAAATTGGACTCCAGAAAAAATAGTTTATTTTGTAGATGTAAGACAACAACTTCATTTTAAACAAGCTTTTGAAATAGCTAAAAATGCTTGATGGTTAATCCCTCACTCAGTCTCTCCCAAAGGGAGAGAAGTAGCTACAGAGTTATTTCATGCTTTCAATTGATTTATTTCATGAAAAGAATGAGCTTTTTCTACTAGAAAATGAAATATAATTAAACTTTGAGATTTACTTGATGAAGCAGAAATTAGAGCAAAAAAAATCATCTTAGAAAAAAGAGATGATTTAGATAAAAAAGAACTAAATGAACTTAGTAAGATTATATGAATTTGAGCTATAAAATATGGTCATTTAAAGAAATCTAGAGAAACTGATATGATCTTTGATTGGGATGAATTTATGACTTTTGAATGAAATAGTGGTCCATATATACAATATGCTTATGTTAGAGCACTTCGTATAATAGAAAATTTTTGAGAAAATTTTGATATGAAAGTAAATTCTATTTTTGAAAGTTTAGAAGAAATAGAATTAGTAAAACAATTATGAAGTTATAGGGAAGTATTAGTTGATACTTTTAATAAAAATATGCCACATATTCTTTGTAAATATGCTTATGATTTAACTAAAACATTTAATAGTTTTTACAATGCAGTTCATATATTAAATGAAGATGATTTTGAAAAAAAGATATTGAGATTAAAAATGGTGAAACTTTTTACTATTACTTTAAAAGATGCTTTTTCTATATTAGGTATTGAAATGCCAAATAAAATGTAATTTTTATATTTATTAATTTGTAAATGACTAAAGTTGATTATGATAACATAGCAAAAAATTTTTCTAAATCTAGAAAAAATATGAAATGGGAAGAAATAGATTATTTTATTTCTTCTTATTTAAGTGATTTTGAAAATAAAGATTTTTTAGATATAGGTTGTGGAAGTGGTAGATTGTTAGAACAATTTTGAGATATTTTTGATATAGAAAAAATAAATTATTTATGAGTTGATTTATCATCTCTTATGATAGATGAAGCAAAAAAATCTTATAATAACAAGGATTTTTTAGTACTAGATATGCTATCTATAAATCAAATAAAAGATAGAAAATTTGATTTTATATTTTTTATCGCATCTTTTCATCATCTTCAAACAATAGAAGAAAGAATTGAAGTATTAGAAAAAGCTAAAAATTTATTGAAAAAAAATTGAATAATTTTAATGACAAATTGGTATTTAAATTCTCTCATTAATGATGAAAAATATAAAAATGATATTATAGAAAATAGTGAGAATCAGTTTTGAAGCATAGATTACAATATATATTTCTCTGAATATGCTAGATTTTACCATTGCTTTTCTTTAAAAGAATTAGATTATTTATTTGAAAAAACTGGATTTGAAGTTATAGAAAATAGAGCATTTGAAACTAATAAAAACTTTATAAGTATAATAAAAAAAATCTGAGATTAATCTCAGATTTTTTAAAATCAATCAACAGGGTAAGGAATTCATTGATTTACATTACTTGTATTACTACTTGTTTGTTCTTGTCAATCATCTAAACCTATTAATGTTTTTTTACATTTACTAGAATCATCAAAACATGATTTTTCATCATAGTCTCAAACAATTTTAGTTAGATATATATCACTTCCTTCTTTTTTAATAGTATATGCTATATTATAATAAGTTCATGTTTTATTATTTGTTCACCAAGTAGTATCGCTTGGTAAAGGTTTTTTAAAAACTGCATAAACATATCTTCCAATTCAACTATCAATCATTTTTTTACTTCATACTTTTATATCTCAGATTTCTGGATCATATAAATCCTTTGTTAAATATTGTTTTCATAGTGTTTCTTGAGATATAGTTCATTTTGCTCATATTTGAATAGTATTCCAAGTTCAAGTTCCATAAACAATTCATCATCAATTTGCACTATTAATTGCTGTGACTTCTTCTCATGTTTTACTTACAATAAGAGTATTAGATATATTTGCAGTAGTTCAAGAACTATATCACCACATATTTGTAGTATTATTATATGTATCAACAGTAGGATAATAATTTTTATCTATCTTGTATTGACTAAGAGAAGTTTCAATAGTTGAAATATCTTGTATTTTTCTACCAGAAACTGCTTTTCAAACAGCACTTCAAAAATTTTGATATGCAACTACTGATATAATAGCCAATATAGTTATAACTACTAATAATTCTACAAGAGTAAAAGCTCTATTTTGTAATTTTTTCATAAAAATAAATATTATTTTAATAAATACTCGTATATATTATCTTTTTTTTTAATTATGACAAGAAAATATTTAAACTAACTCTTTACAAATTTTTTATATGTGATATTATGCCAATTATAATTACATTTTTTTAAAAAAATATGACTGGTAGATATATAAAAATAGATGAAAATGTTGAATTTATTGTAAAAAAGGTTTCTATGTATATGAGAAATCTTAATTATGATTATATAAAAAATGAAGTTTTTAAAGCTTATCTTTATGCTCGTGAAGCTCATGAATGACAAAATAGATTATCAGGTGAACCATATATAAGTCATCCTGTTGAAGCAGCCTTAATATTACTTGATTTAAAACCAGATATTTATACTATTCAAGCTTGTCTTTTACATGATGTTATAGAAGATACTCCAAAAACAGCTGATGATATAAAAAATGAATTTTGAGAAGAAGTTGCTTTCTTATGTGAATGATTAGCAAAACTTTCAAAGATAAGATATAAATGAGAAGAAAGGGATGTTGGTAGTTTGAGAAAAATGATGGTAGCAATGGCAGAAGATTTGAGAGTTATTTTTGTTAAACTTTCGGATAGACTTCACAATATGAAAACTTTAAAATATCATCCTAGAAAAGATAAAAGAGAAAAAATAGCTTTAGAAACTTTAAATATATTTTCACCAATTGCTGATAGATTATGACTTTATCATTTTAAAAATTCTCTTGATGAAGAGTGTTTTAAGATTCTTGATCCAGATTCATATAAAAAGTTAAAAAAAGAACTTAGAGAGTTAGAACCACAAAGAAAAGTTTTTGTAAGAATAGTAAAAGAAGAAATAGATAATTTATTAAAAACTAATGGTATACAAAATTATGAAATAGATTATAGAGTAAAATCAATTTATTCTATTCATAAAAAATTAATAAAAAAATGATTAACAAATGCAAATGAACTTTTTGATTTATTTGGTATAAGGATTATGGTTGAAAATGAGGTAGATTGTTATAGGGTTTTATGAATTATACATAGTAGTTGGACTCCTTTAGTTAAAAGATTTAAAGATTATATTGCTTTACCAAAACCAAATTGATATAAGAGTCTTCATACTAGTATAATGTGACTTTTTAAAGCAGATAGAAGACAACCTACAGAAATTCAGATTAAAACTTATAAGATGAAGGAATATTCTGATTTATGAGTTGCTGCACATTTTGAATATAAAGAAAAATGAAGTAATATAGCAACTGATATAGATTGGGTTAAAGAACTTAAAGATTTGGTTAATAATATTTGAGATAGTGAATTTGTATGAAGTTTAAAAGTAGATTTTTTTAAAGATAGAATCTATGTATTTACTCCAAAATGAGATCATATAAATTTACCATCTGGATCTACTCCAATAGATTTTGCATATGCTGTTCATACTGAACTTTGAAATCATATTTCTATTGCAAAAGTAAATAATAGTGTTTACCCACTTGATAAAGAGTTACATAATTGAGATGTAGTTGAGATAGTAGTTGATAAAAATAAAAGACCAAATCCATTTCGGATTTGATTTGTAAAAACAATAAAGGCAAAAAATAGGATAAAAGCTACCTTAAAAAAAGAAGATCAAGAACTTCATAGAGAAAGATGAAAGGAAATAATGAGTAAGTATTTAGAAAAAGCATGACTTTGAAAGATAGATAAGGATTTAACTATTTTGAAAACCCTTGATTGAAAAAATCTAAATATGGAAGAAAGATTGCTTTTGCTTGAACAAATAGGTGATTTTTCTATGCCCCCAGCATCATTAATTAAAAAAATATTAAAGTGATCTCCTCTTAATTTAAAAGATAAAAATGCTTTAGAAACATCTATTTGATGAAATAAAAAAACTTATGAAAAGACAATTGAAGAATCAGATGAACAAAAAAATCTGAAAAAGAATTTAATTATATGATGAGAAGTATGACTTGATTATAAGCTTTGTTATTGTTCTAGAAGAAAACTTACAAATGATATAGTAGCTCATATTAATAATAAATGAATTTTTACAATTCATAGGAGAAATTGTAAGATACTAAAAGATGTTAACAAGGATAGATTATTACCAGCTTATATAGATTGAGAAAAGGAAGAATCTTTAATAGTAAATATAAAACTTATAGTAAAAAATCAAATTTGAGTATTAAAAGAATTGAGTGACATTATTTATAATATGTGAATAAATGTTGATTCTATAAATACAAATAAGATTTGAAATCTTCAAACACAAATTAATCTTGGTCTTAGTGTATTGGATTATGATTATCTTATAGTTGATAGATTTATGGATAGGATAAAAATTCAATTTAAAGATAAGCTTATTTCATGAGAAATTTGAGAAATAATTAAACAATAAAAAAGAAACTTTTTTTAAAAGTTTCTTTTTTATTATTATTTTCTTAAGTTTAATTTTTCAATAACTTCATTGTATTTTACTGCATCTTTTCTTTTTAAATATGCTAGTAATTTTCTTCTTTTTGCAACCATAATTAATATACCTCTTCTTGAGTGATTATCATTTTTATGTTCTAAAAGATGTTCTTTTAGGTTTTCAATTTGTGCAGTTAATATAGCGATTTGAACTTCACTAGAACCTGTATCACCTTTTTTTGCACCAAAATCAGCAATTAATTTGCTTTTTACTTCTTTAGTAACTGTCATAGTTCGTATTTTTACGAAAATAAAATAATTTTATTGAGTAAACCGGAAAATACACCAGTAAATCAACAAATGGGATTATATAAATATTTTTTTGTTTTGCAAATTTAATGATTTACTTATTTATTATTTTAATTAATATCTTCACTTTGAATTTCAAGTTTTTTTCATCTATAACTTTCAATATCTTGTATGAATCTATTAAAAAGTTTTGATAAAATAGGTTTTATACTTCTAGCTCAAAGTTTGGCTTTTGCCTTTGTAGCTATTATAGTTAAAACTGGTTCCTCAATAACTAATTCAACATTTTCAGATTTGAAATAATTTATAAATTTTTCTAGTTCTGATCAAGGTTTTTTCATCATTTCAATTAGTTCATTTACTCAGAGTGCTTGAAGAAGAACTATATTTGGTACTCTTCCAAGTATTTCAATTGGAATTCAAGCCTCAATTAAACTGTCCATATTTACTTCTATTCAAGTATAATTTTTTGGTTTATTAATATCTGCTCAAAATCAAATAGAATTTCAAGAATCTTCAGATTTTTTATCAAATAATCATTGAAACGCTCAAGCCAATACAAACATAATTCAAGATAAATCAATTCCATTTGCTTCTCAATTTTCTAAACAAGATATAAGTTCTTTTTTAAGAGGAGAATATGCATCAAGTAATACTTTATCAGCTTCATCTAAAAATACAATTCATTTTCAATTATAAGCTAAATCAGCAAGCCTTGCTCTGAATTCTCAAACACTTATTCATTCAGCTAAATTTATTTTTGAAACCGGAATTTGAGCTTTTTTTGCAAGCAATTCTACTAAATAAGTTTTTCAACTTCAAGAAGGTCAAATAAGCAAAGAGTTTGGTTGTGGTAATGGTAAGTCAGGATTGGCAAGCTTTTTATTATAAAGCATAAAACTTGTTGATAGTGATTTTTTTGCTTCATTTTGTCAAATAGCATAAAAGTTCATATAATCCATTATACTTTTAGGACTTGTCCAATCAACTTCTATATCATCAACTTTTTCAAATTTAACTTCTTTTTTCATTAACTCTTCTACTTCATTTGGAGTTATGGTGATTTTTTTTCATTTATAATCAGCTCTATTAAAAGAATACCTTTGTGTTAGTTCATTTATAATACTTTCAAGTCATCTTGCTCAAACTCATTTAGCACTATTTTTAGCAATGAGTCTTATTGCTTCATCTTCAAATTCTAAAGTTATTCACATTTTATCAAAATCTTTTATTTTTTGTTTTAAAATAGAATTCTCAGTATGAGCAAGTATTTTATAAAGTGCTTCTTCGTCTAAAGGTTCTAAAACAGTCTTATTTGCAAGTCTTCAAACAAGTTCTGGCATTATTCCATATCTCACTAAATCATCATTTGTAACTTGTGATAAAACTTCACTTTCATCAAGTTTAGATTTATTTCATCATAATCTTTTTTGTATCATACTTGCAAGTGATTGTTGTCCAAATCATCAGTTAAAGGCTCAAGCAGTAACTATTAAAAATTTTGAAGAATCAATTCATTCAATTTTGTCTCAAGAAAAATAAGATAATAATTCTTTTTGCAATCTTTCTGTAAATCACTGTGTTCATCTTCATTCTTCTGTTGGTGAAAGTTTATCAAATTCATCTAAAAAAACTATAGCTCTTTCTTTTCATCTTAAAACCTGCATTTTCTCTGATAGATTCTCATTTTTATATCAAGCACTCGTTACATTTGCCATAGAAATTTTTACAAAGGGAATTCAAGCGGCTTCACAAAGTACTTTTAATATATAAGTTTTACCAGTTCCAGTTGGTCATATAAGCAAACTATGAGAAGTAGTTCCATAACTTATATAATCTGAAAATGCTACAGATAAAACTTTTTTAGCTTCTTCTTGTCCTGAAACATATTTATCTAAATATCATTTTATACTTCTTGGATCTGCCCAATCAACTTCTTTATTAGGAGTTTCATATTTTGGTTCAACTACTTTTGGAATACTATTTTCTTGATTTTTAAATTTTTTAACTATCCTAAATACATCTGAATATATAGAGTCTACAATAATTTCTGTAATAGGAACCTTTTTTAGAACTGCTTCTTTTACTTTTAAAAAATCTTCTAAAGTTCATTTATTAATAATATCAATTAATATATTAATTTCATCAGGTTTTGCATTTGGATAAACTTCCCATAAAAGAGTTCTATATTCCTCTATATCTTTTTGAGTTAAGCGACTTGCAACTGCAGATAATCATCAAGAAAATTTTAAATCATTTGCTCACATAAAAATTAGTTAAAAATTAAACTTGGTTTTATTTTATCATATTTTCATTTTGAATGCAATTTTACTTAAACTTAAATTTGAAATTTTAACAATAAAAACTATTATACATATAGTTATTTAGAGAACTATTTTTATGAGAGAATTTAATTCATTTTATTTTGAAAGTTTTAGCTTTGACAAGCAAACTTTAAAAGCTAGTTTTGAATATAGTTTTGATGAAAACTATTTCTTCCAAGAGGAAATAGATTTTTTTAGTGAAAAATTTCTTGTAAGAGATATTTTAGACGATGATATAATTAATAATTTTTTATTTTCTCTTCATATAGCTCTTGGAATCAGTTATTATAAATCATTTCCAACTAAAAATTTATATGTTAAATCATGATTTTTAGATTCAAATCAAATAGAGTTTTGGCAAAAATTTTATAAAAATTGATTATGAGAATTTTTGTATACAAATGATATAAAGCCTCAAAATTTATTTAATTTTATAAATGATTCAGAATTAAGACATGAAAAAATCGATTTTGAAGTTGTTGAAAAATCTTTTATTGCTTTATGAGGTTGAAAAGATTCGCTTGTTTCTATAGATTTATTTAGAAAAAATAATCTAGATTATGATTTAGTTGTTTTTTGAAAAACTGATTCAATTAAAGAAAATTGTGCAAGATTACTTAAAAAAGATATTTATTTTATAAAGAGAAAGATAAGTCAAAATTTACTTGATTTAAATAATTTATGAAATTATAACTGACATGTTCCTATTACTTGAATAATAGCTTTTTGTCTTTTATTTGCATCATATATTTATAATTATAAATATATAGTTTTATCAAATGAAAAATCAGCTAATTCATGAAATACATTTTGGCAATGATTAGAGATAAATCATCAATGGAGTAAAAGTTTGGATTTTGAGAGAGATTTTTGAAATTATGTAAATGATTATTTGAGTAGTGATATAAAATATTTTTCTATTCTTAGAGGCTGGTATGAATTAAAAATCGCAGAATATTTTTCAAAAAATCTAAAAGATTTTTTTTGAGTTTTTAGTAGTTGTAATAACAATTTTAAGATTGATGAAAACAAAAGATTAAAACAAACTATATGGTGTAATTCTTGTCCTAAATGTGCTTTTGTTTTTACTATTTTGAGACCTTATTTAACAGAGCAAGAGATTATTTCTATCTTTTGAGAAGATTTATTTTTGAAATCATCTATACAAAAAACTTTTTTAGAATTACTTTGAATTGATTGAATCAAACCTTTTGAATGTGTTTGAGAAATAGAAGAAGTTGTTCTTGCTTTTTATAAATCACTAGATTTTTATAAATGAAAAAATAGTGATTTATTGGATATTTTTAGAAAAAATATTTTAACAAAATATGATAAAACATATTTTGAATCTTTGGAAGAAAAATTTGCTACAATATCTGATGATGATATAATACCAGAAAATATTAAAAAATTAATAAAAAATTAAAAATGTTAAAATTAGACTTTTTAGAAAAAATAGTATTAAATTATAAATTTAGAAAAATAATAAAAAGATGGTCTTCAATGAATACCATAATTTTATTTTTTGTTTTATTTTTTCTAACTATAGTAAAAACACTTTTTTCATATACTGTTATGGATTATGAATATTATAATTGACTTGCAGATTCTCAACAAATATGAAAAGTATCAGTTCCAGTAAATAGATGAACAATTATTTCAGGTTGAGAAAAAAATACAGTTTTATGAACTTCACTTCATTTATATGATTTAGCAGTTGATCCACAAATAGAAGGAGATAAACAAAAATTATCTGATTTTTTAATTGATATAGTTTATAATGAATTATGTTTAAATAAAAAACAAACTGTTTGTAAAAATAATTTATTGAAATATCTTAGAGTTTTAGATATAGAAAATTTTGCCTTTGAAGAAAAATTTATAAAAGATTTATTAAAGGAAAAGGTTGTTTCTAAGCTTGTTCAAACCAAGGTTACAAGTGTTATGATTGATAAAGAATTAACAAATTTTGAAATAAATCAAATAAAAAATTTGAATATCACAGGATTGTATCCATGAGAAAAATATCTTTACATAAATCCAGAAGAATTTAATGATAGTGATGAAAATATAAAAGAACTTTCAAAAATAATTTGAACAAATGAAGAAAGATTAAAAAATCTAACTAGGAAAAGAGATTTGAGATATATTCCTATAATAAATAAGCTTTCAATAAGTAGTTCAGAATATATTCTAGAATATATAAAAGATGAAAAAGAGGCTATAAGTAGGTGAATACTTACAAAAGATAAATCAATAAATGGATTTTTTATATTAAATCCATTACCAAGTAGATATTATCCAGAATGAAATTTAGCATCTCAGGTTATATGATTTGTTGATGGTTCTTGAAAATGAAATTATTGAATTGAGTGATATTTTAATGATATTTTAAAATGAAATAATTGAGAAATAATAAGTAGAAAGGATATAAATGGTAGGATTATTGATCCTATTTCATTAAAACAAGAAGATTTGATTTGAGAATGAGTAGAGATTGTAACTACAATTGATAGAAATGTACAAAGAAAGGTTGAACAATTACTTGAAGATTGAGTTAAAAAATATAGAGCAAACAAATGAAGTGTGATAGTTATGGATCCTAAAACCTGAAATGTTATTGCAATGGCAAATTATCCAACTTATGATTTAAATAATTTTTGAGATGTATATGAGCTTGAAAAAGTAAGATATAGTGAATTTCCAAATCCATCTACTGATTTATTATGACTTCCTATATTTGTTGAAGATAATAAAAATGGAACAAAGTTTATCTATGATAATAAAGAAATCTTGCTTAGAGAAGCAAGCAGAGAAGAGTTGTGAGATATGGCACTTGTTAAGTATAAATATAAAAATAGTTTTTGAGCTTGAGTTTATCAAAATGATATAATTTCTGCACTTTATGAACCAGGTTCTGTAATGAAAACTATAACAGTAGCTGCTTGAATTGATACTTGAGAGATAAACAAAAATTCTATGTATCAAGATAATTGATTTATAGAAATAGATAAATATAAGATTTCAAATGTTTCTGAAAAATGTAAGTGATATCATACTTTTTGAAATGCATTAAATTATTCTTGTAATGTATGAATGATTAGAATAGTTCAAAGATTGGGTAAGGTTATTTTTTATCAATATTTAGAAGATTTTTGATTTTGAAAATTGACATGAGTTGATTTACAATGAGAGGTTACTTCAAAAACTGATCCTTGGGAAAAATGGTCTCAATCATGACTTTTTTCTCGTAGTTATTGATTATGAATATCTGCAACTCAACTTCAAGTTGCTTCAGCTTACAATGTCATAGCAAATGGTTGAATCTATGTTAAACCAAAGATCATAGATAAGATTATTTATCCTGATGGTAGAGAGGTAGTTTATAAAACTGAAGAACAAAGAAGAGTTATAAAAGAATCGACTTCAAAAATAGTTTCTATGATGCTTTATGATTGAGTAGAAAATTGAGTTGCTTGAAATTGAAAGGTTCCATGATATGCCTTAGCTGCAAAATCTTGAACAGCTCAAATTTCATATAAATGATGATATGAAAATTGAGTTTGATCAACTATTTGAACATTTGCATGATTTTGACCAATAGAAGATCCAAAATTTACTATAATTGTAAAACTTGAGAGAATTAGAACAAGTGCATATGGATGAGAAACTTCATGACATATATTTTCAGATATCGCAAAATATCTTTTTGATTATTATAAGATTCCTAAAAAAGAAATAAAAGAATAAAAGTTCACTTTTATTCTTTTATTATGTTTTTAATGAAAAAACACTAGATTAATCTAGTGTTTTTATTTTTTATAATGGTGCCGAAGAGTAGAATTGAACTACCGACACAGGGCTTTTCAGGCCCCTGCTCTACCACTGAGCTACCCCGGCTTATCTTGTGCTTGTTCATTATATGAAAAAAAAATTATAAGCAAATTTTTTTTAAACTTTTTTTTGTTTTGTTTTATTTTGTCTATATAATGTCACTATTATTATATAAATAATAAATTATTATGAAAATAAGAGTATGTAAATGAAAACTTTGTAGTGAAAAATTTAGTAATTATATAATATCTAGATTACAAAATGATGTAAATAGATTTAATCTAAAAGATGTAGAAATAGAAGAAACTCTTTGTATGTGAAAATGTAGTGAATGACCAAATGTATATTTTGATAGTGAATTTCATACAAAAGTTAATCCACTTAAAGCAAGTGAAATTTTATTTAAAAAAATTAAAAAATAATATATGTTAATTAATAATACAAAAACAAGAAAAATAGAAGAATTTAAACCACTTAGTAGTAGAGAAGTAAAAGTTTATTATTGTGGGCCTACTGTTTATAATTATGCTCATATTTGAAATTTGAGAACTTTTGTTTTTGAGGATATAGTTGTAAGAACTCTTAGATTTTTAGGATACAATGTTAAAACTGTTATGAATATTACAGATGTTGATGATAAAACAATTAGAGATAGTATATCAGCTTGAGAAGATTTGATTTTTTTTACTCAAAAATACACTAAAATTTTTATAGAAGATATAAAAAAATTAAATATAATTCCAGCAGATGAGATAGTTCCTGTAACTACTCTTATCCCAGAAATGGTTAGGATGATACAAACTATGTTAAATAGACGCCATGCTTATCTTTGAGAAGATTGAAGTATTTATTTTGATGTAAAAACATTTAAAAAATACTGAAATTTAGCTTGAATTGATATGTGTAATTGTGGTTTACAACATTGAGCTAGAGTAAATAGTGATGAATATGATAAAGAAAATGTAGCTGATTTTGTACTTTGGAAAGCTTGGAAAGAAAGTGATTGAGTAAATTTTTGGAATGAAAAATTTACAATAAAATGAGAAGAAGTAGTTTTAAAATGAAGACCAGGTTGGCATATAGAATGTAGTGCTTGTAATATGAAATATTTTGGAGCACAAATTGATATTCATATGTGAGGGGTAGATTTGATTTTTCCTCATCATCAAAACGAAATAGCACAAAGTGAAAGTTGTACTAGAAAAGAATTTAGTAAATATTGGTTGCATAGTGGTCATCTTATGGTTGATGGTAAAAAGATGGCAAAAAGTGCAAATAATTTTTATAGATTAAAAGATTTAGAAGAAAAATTTAGTTCAATTAACCCTAGTGTTTTGTATAGAGCTATAAGGTTATCTTTTATGAATGCTAAATACAATAGTGAGGTAAATTTTACTTTTGATAAAATAGAATCAAACATAACTGTTATAAATTCTATAGATGAACTTATAAAAAAGATAAATAGGGAAATAGAAAATACTGATAATAATGCAATGGTTTCTAGAGATTTTAGAGAAACTATGCAAGATTATATTCATGAATATATGTATCATTTAGAAGATGATTTCAATATACCAGAATGTCTTGCTGTAATGCATAATTTTATAAAGTTTTTAAACACAGGTATAAGAGAAAAATTATTTTCAGTTTCTGAGTTAAATAGCGCTTTAGATATGTTTAGAACATTTAACCAAGTTTTAGGTATAATAGATTTTGATGTAGTTATAAGCCAAGAAATACCTCTTGAAATTTTAGCAAAATTAGAGGCTAGAAATAATTCAAAAAAAGACAAAAATTTTGAACTTGCTGATAAACTAAGAGATGAATTAATTTTATTGTGATACAAGATAGTTGATACTAGAGATAGAAGTTTTTTAGAAAAGATTTAATTAATTATTTTAAAATTATATGCAATATATTTTTTATGTTATTATTGGGCTTATTATTTTTGAATTTGTTTTAAGTAAAACACTTTCGTACCTAAATACAACAAGATGGTCAAACAAATTACCAAAAGAGTTAGAAGAAATATATGATGAAAAAAAATATGCAAAGTCTATGGATTATGAATCTGCTAAATATAGATTTTGAAATATAAGTGATATAATTACATTCAATATAACAGTTTTATTACTTTTGTTTTGAGTTTTTTGAGGTTTGTATAATTATCTTATGAACTTTACTCAAAATACCATACTTTTAACTCTGTATTTTTTCTGAATCATAGCTTTTGTTCAAAGTATAATTTCTCTGCCTTTTTCATATTATTCTACTTTTGTTATAGAAGAAAAATTTGGTTTTAACAAGATGACAAAGAAACTTTTCTTTTTAGATTTTGTAAAATGATTATTACTTTCATTTATTATTTGAGGTATAATACTAGCTATAATAACTTGGATATATACTATAACTAAAAACGATTTTTGGTTTTATGCATGGATATTGATTACAGTATTTTCAGTATTTATGATGATGTTTTATAGTAGCTTGATTGTGCCACTTTTCAATAAACAAACTCCACTTGAAAAATGAAAACTTAGAGATGAAATAGAAGCTTTTGCTCATAGTGTAGGTTTTAAACTTGATAACATTTATGTTATAGATGGTAGTAAGAGATCAAGTAAAGCAAATGCTTATTTTTCATGATTTTGACCTAAAAAAAGAATTGTTTTATATGATACTCTTATAAAAGATCTTACAAACAATGAACTTGTAGCTGTTTTGGCTCATGAAATAGGACATTATAAGAAAAAACATACTCTTCAAATGCTTTCTTTTAGTATAGTTCAAACATGAATTATGTTTTATGTGCTTTGAATAACTTTATGATATGGAGAAGTTTCATATGCTCTTTGATGAAATGTAAGTGCTTTTGCTCTATGATTACTTGCTTTTGGTATACTTTTTACTCCAATTTCAATTATTTTTTGAGTTATTTGAAATATACTTTCAAGAAAAAATGAATATGAAGCTGATCATTATGCTGCAAAACACTATAAAGCAAATAAACTAAAAAGTGCTCTTATAAAATTATCTAGAAATAATTTATCAAATCTTAGACCACATCCAGCTTATGAATTTTTTCATTATAGTCATCCAACTGTTTTAAAAAGATTGCATGCTCTTGATAAATTTATAAATAAAAATAAAAAACATAGCTAAGCTATGTTTTTTATTTTTTAAATATTTTTTGTATTAAATTTTTCTTTGTTTCTATTTCAACTTCTTCATGAATAAGAATATCTTCATATTTTGGTCTTATTCTAATTTGAATATATTTTGTTATTATACCATAAGTAAGTACACTCGCTATTGGAAATAATGAAGCAAATGCTATAAGTCAAAATCAGTCAATCATAGGATCTCTACCAGGTATATTTGTAGCAAGTCATAATCAAAGTGCTGCAACTAGTGGTACTGTAATAGTAGAAGTTGTAACTCAACCACTATCATATGCAATAGGAATAATGTGTTTTGGAGAAAATAGTGTTAAAAATATAACTACTAAATATCAAATAATTATATAATAATGAATAAAATCTCAATAAATTATTCTATATGCTCAGATTGTTATTCATATTCAAACTCATAGAGCAACAAATATTCTAAGTATAAATGCATTTATTTTTCAACTTGATATTTCACTTGCTTTATTTGCAATTGCTATCAAAGTTGGTTCTGCCATAGTAGTAGAAAATCCAATTAAAAATGCAAAAATATATATTATTAGATTATTATTTAGTGCAGTTAATTGAAATGCCATTTGTTCTCATAAATTAAACAATCACATTTCAAGTCAAAGTATGAAAAAATATAATCAAAATATAACCATTATAAATCATAGTATTATATTTTTTAATTCTTCCTTTGGTATTTTTTGTTTAAGTATTATGTATTGAAAAAATGAGATAGTTAAAATTATAGGTATAACTCATCTTATAACTTCAAATAAAGAAGAAAAAATACTAGTTTTTTTAACTTCGTTTATTGTTTCTATCAATATACTTTCATTTCAAGCAAAATTGTAAATATATATACCATATAATTGTACTGAAAACATAGGTATAAGTGCTGCACAAGCTATAAGTCAAAATCAATTTCAAAAAAGATTTTTATGCTTTGAAATAGCAGAAACTCATATTCATATTGCTACTACAAGAGGAACTGTAATTGTAGAAGTTGTTACTCATCATAAGTCATAAGCAAGTCATACTATTTCTCTTGGAGTAAAATAAGTAATAGATAATACAAATATATATCAAATTATTATTAAATAATGTATAGGTATACCTCTCAATATACTAAAAATTCATATACTTATTGCAAATCATACAGAAACTCAAATTATAAGTCTAAGTATAAAAGGGTCTATTAATCAATTACTTATTATATTTGCTTTATGTGTTATGACATATAAAGCTGGTTCTGCCATAGATGTAGAAAAACCTATCAAAAATCAGAATAATAATAAAAGATAAAATGAATTTTTATTTGCAAAACTATTAGTTAATTTTTCTCAAATAGGAAAAATACCATATTTTAATCACATCAAAAAAATACTTAATCAAAGTGCTACTATACTTATTCATAAAGTAGTTTGTTGCCAATTTTCTGGTATTGTTTGTATTATTACTAATTGAAAAAAAACTACAACTAATATTATAGGTGTTAAATCTCTAATAGATTCTTTTAAAAATTTCAGAAAATTACTAAAAATTAGATTCATAAAAATGCTTTAAAAATATTTATTAAATTTTAACATTTTCTTTGATTAAAAGCAATTTTTAAGGGGTAATATTTTTTAGTTTTTTCTTTACTTAAAATCATTTTTATGTAAAATCTAAATCAAATTTACTTTGATATTTAAATGAATATAAAATGAGAAACAATTTTTTTGTAACAACACCGATTTATTATACAAATGGTATACCACATATTGGTCATGCATATAGTTCACTTATTGCTGATAGTATAGCTAGATACCAAAAAATAAGTTGAAAAAAAGTTAAATTTAGTACTTGAGTAGATGAAAATAGTCAAAAAGCTCTAGATAAAGCCAATGAATTAGGTATGGAAATCATGCCTTATCTTGATAAAATGGCTGCAGAACATAAAAATGTTTGGGATTGATTAAAAATAAATTACACAGATTTTATAAGAACAACAGAAGCTAGACATCATAAACTTGTTAGAGAAGTATTACAAAAATCATTTGATAATTGAGATATTTATGAAGGTGAGTATGAATGACTGTATTGTGTTGGTTGTGAAAGTTTCAAAAAAGATGAAGATTTGGTTTATATGAACCTAACAACAAAAGAAACTTTTCCTATAACAGATAAGGTAAAACCAAGCTCTAATATAGTAAAAGTTTGTCCTGATCACTTAAAAGAACCTCAAACTCTAAAAGAAAAAAACTACTTTTTTAGATTATCAAAATACGAACAAAAACTTAAAGATTTTTATAAAGAAAATCCAAGTTTTGTTGTACCTCAAGATAGATTTAATGAAGTTATAGCTTTTGTTGATAGATGACTTGAAGATTTTTCTATAAGTAGAGAGACAAATAAATTTGGTATTAAATTACCTTTTGATGAGAGTCAAGTAACATATGTTTGGTATGATGCTTTATTTAACTATGTGACAGTTTGTAAATATAGCCCTCACCCTAACCCTCTCCCAAAGGTAGAGGGAATAGAACAAGAATTTCATAATCAAATGGATTTTTGGCCAGCTGATTTACATGTAGTTTGAAAAGATATTATTAGATTTCATGCTATTTATTGGCCTGCTATGTTACTTAGTGCTTGATATGAACTACCAAAAAATGTACTTACAACTGGTTATTTTACAGTTGATGGTCAAAAGATATCAAAATCACTTTGAAATGCTATAGATCCAGTTGAGTTTAGTTGAAAATATAGCAAAGATTTATTGACTCTTTATCTTCTTTCTAGTTTTAACATAGGTCAAGATTGAGATTTTGATCAAAAACAAGCAATTCTTACTTATAATGCAAAACTTGCAAACAATTTTTGAAATTTGCTAAATAGAGCTGTTGTTTTGACTATGAAAATGGAGTTAGAAAATGGTTTAGATTCAAAAGTTTCAGATGAATTATTATGAGTTTTTAAATGATTAAATTTTTCTGTATCATCTATTTCATGATCTATAGATTATAAATGAAATACTATAATTGAAAAGATGGATGGTTCAATAAGTTCTTTAATTTATCATTATTATGAAAATTTTGATAAATATATGTTTAATTATAATTTAAAATTAGCATTAGATTTAAGTTTTAAATTTCTTGATGCTTTAAATCTATATGTAACTCAAAAAGAACCTTGGACTCTTATGAAAGATGAAAGTAAATTAGAAGAAGTAAAAGAAATCATGTATACTATTTGTGAATGAGTTAGGCAAGTTTCTCTTAATCTTTATCCATTTTTTCCAGAAAAAATGACTCAAGTTTTTGATTCTCTAAACTTAAAAGATTATAAAACTAGACTTGAAGCTTGAGAATTAAAAACATTGAGAGCTGAAAAAGTTGTATTTGATATAAAAGAAAAAGCTCCTATCTTATTTGAAAAATTTGAGTTAGAATAAGCCCTCACCCTAACCCTCTCCCAAGGGGAGAGGGGAAAACAAGAAAATATAGAAAAATTAAATTTATATAAAATTATGATAATAATAAAAAATGCTTCATGAGAAATAATCAAAGTAATTGATGCTGATATAAATAAAACACTTTTAAGTCAATTACAAGATGAATGAATAGAGATAACTTATGCTTGTCATACAGGTATTTGCTGAGCATGTATGTGCCAAATAGAATCTGGTAGTGATAACGTGCAAAAAAGTTTTAGATGAGAACCATGATTTCCTCTTTGAGATGATGAAGTTATGACTTGTATAGCATGAGTTATAAATAAAGATGAAGACATAATCTTAAAAACTATTTATTAAATTTGTTGAAAATTAATTTATCTAATTTTTTTTCACAAACTCAAAAACAGGGACCAATCGTAGATTGGGACAGGAGACAGTTTTCGTTTGTTTCAGAAAAATAGATAAATTAAATCTTTCTATTAATGTTTTATAATAATTGAATTTATGCAAAAAGTAAAAAAATGTGTTATTCCTGCTGCTTGAATGTGAACTAGATTTCTTCCAGCAACAAAAGCACTACCAAAAGAGATGTTTCCAATCATAGATAAACCAGTTATGCAAATGCTAGTTGAAGAAGCAATTTCAGCTGGTTGTACAGATATTATAATTGTTACTTGAAGAAGTAAGAGAGCAATTGAAGACCATTTTGATTCAAATTTTGAACTAGAAGAAAGACTTGATAGAAGCTGAAAATTTGATTATTTAAAAACAGTAAAATGATTAAATAGTATGGCAAATATAGTTTATGTAAGACAACCATATCCAAAATGAGATTGAGATGCTATTCTTAGAACAAAAAATCTTATATGAAATGAACCATTTTTAGTACTTTTTTGAGATGATATTATAGATAATGAAATTTCAGCTGCTAGACAATTAGTAGATGCATATGAAAAAACTAATTCTTCAGTTATTTGTTCTTTTCAAGTTCCAGAAGAAAGAATGTGAAGTTATGGTATACTTGAATCATCTTCTACTGAAGATATTTTCAAAGTTGATAGATTTATGGAAAAACCAAAAGCAGAAGCAACTAAATCAAGAAATGGTAATATATGAAAATATGTTTTAACACCAGATATTTTTGATTATCTTGAAAAATCAGAGTCTCTTCATAGTGATGGAGAAACTAGATTAATAGATGCTTTTGAATCTATGAGAAAGGAAAAAGATGTTTATTGAGTTAGAGTAAAATGAACTCGGCATGATACTTGAAGTAAGATTTGATTTTTAAAAGCTACAATTTCTTATTGACTTAAAAACGATGAAGTAAAAGAAGAACTTAAACAATTTATAAAGTCTTTAAATATAGATTAATGAAAAAAGTAACGACAATATGATGATGAAATGGTCAATCAAATTTACTAGATTGATTATTTACTATACTTTGAGATAAAATAGAGATAACTTCAATAGTTTCTATGAGTGATGATGGTAGGACAACTTGAGAACTTATGAGAGCTTTTGAAGAAGAATTATGACTTCATTTACCACCTCCATGAGATCTAAGAAGATGTCTTTTCTCTCTTTCAAATTCTACTTATAGAGAATATTTTAAACTTATTTTTGAATATACATTTTTAAATGAAGAAAATATATCAAAATTTGATATATTTGATTTATTTAGGCAAGCAAATAAGGAACTTTTGTTTTTTTGAAAAGCTTCTATTTTTAAATCTGAACTTGAAGAGTTTGAATTTAAAAGATGAGATTTGTATAGTTTTTTAAAAAATAAATTTAATAGTTATTTTTCATTTAAATTGCCACTTAAAAGTAGTATAAAATGACACAAGTTTTGAAATATTTTGATGGCAAATTTGTATTATAATCTAGAAAAAGATTATGATGAGATGATAAGTTTTATGCATTTTTTACTTGAAGTAAATTCAAAAGTTATTCCTGTTACTACAAAGAAAGCTTATATTAGAGCTATTTTATGAAATTGAGAGATTATTGAAAGTCAAGATAGGATTTCAAATGTAGCAAATTATAATTCTTGAATAGCTGATTTAGAACTTATGGAATGCTCTCTTGATGCAACTCATAATAGTGATGTGCATAATTCAATTGTAGAGAGTGATTTTATAATAATATGACCATGAGATTTGTTTACTTCTATTATCTCAAACTTTATAATTGGTTGAGTTAGTGATTCTATTAGAGAATCTAAAGCAAAGCTTATTTATATATGAAATTCTACAAATAAATGATGAGAAACAACAGGTTTGACTCAACTTGATTTTGTAAATAAAATAGAGAGATTTTTATGAAGAAGGATAGATTTTTTCGTTATAAATAATAAAAAATTAGATTTAAATGAAAAACAAATTGAAGAATTTAAAAATGACATTTCAGTAAAAGGATGAGATTATTTATTTTTGTCATCTTGAGAAAAAAAGGAACTTGAAAGAAGGAAAATAGTTGTTTTAGAAAGTGATTTACTTGATAAAAATAGTTTTTATAAACATTCAAAAGAAAAAATTGTTGATGTTTTATCTAAGATATTTTTCTACTAAAAAGACTTTAAAATCTTAATTTTTAATAATTTAATTATGAATATATTTGCATGAAATTTTACCTTGAATGGTAATAGAAAAATAGATTTAGATTTTGACTTTGTTGAAAGTATTTCTAAAACTGGAGATAAGATAGTTTTTGTTTTCTGAGAAACAGAAGTAAAAACAAGTAAAGAATTACTTGAATATATAAGTTCTAGTGTATGAGAAATGAAAACTTATGATTTATCTATATCTAGTGAAGAAAAAGTAGAAATAATAAATCTAGCTTATGAAGATGGTATTTATGAGCTTGCTACTTTTGAATGAGAAGAAGTTTCATTTGATGAAATATATGATAGATTTAAAGATTTTGAAGAAGTAGTTTCTATCAGAGAAGTAGAAATTTCAGATAGATTTTGAAATAAGAAAATAAGAGTAGATTTTGTTTATTAAGCTAGTTTTTTAAAATAACCCACCCTTGAATTCCCTCCCTAATTTTAGGGAGGGAAGACTACATTTTTTGCTTAACTTAATCTTAACTATGGTTTCAATTTTTATAGGATAGATTAAAAATAATTATTTATTTTAAAAGTATATTTTTTATTATGGAGATTTTTATACATATTGGTACAAATTTAGAATATTTTGATTTATTAAATAAAGGGAAGTTATTGTCTATGTGAAAACAAGATAGAGAACTTGCTTCTTTTTTCATGGAAAATTTTCCAGGTGAATTGGCTACAACTGTTTCACCTCAATATGAGGTAAATTTTATGTGAATTAGAGAGATAAAAAAGAGATTTTGAGTTGATGCTTTTAACAAGATTTGAGGTATTTATTATGGAAGTGACAATTGTGAATATTTAACTCCAACTAAAAAAGAACTAGAAGATGCAATTGAAAAGTTTCATATATTTAACAAAAATTTTCCTCCACATAAAGTGAGAAGTTTTACTCTTGTAACTCCTTATGTTTGAGATAAAATGCTTGAAAGACTAGAAGAATGATTATCATTTTTAAATGAATTAAAGATAAAAAATCCTATTGAAGTTGTAGTAAATGATTTTTGAGTTTTGAGATTATTAAATAAAAAATATACAAATCTAAAACCTGTATTTGGTAGAGTAATTCATAAGATTTTAAAAACTCCACTTATTGATACTTATGGTTATGAAGCTCATCCAGCAGGAGAACTTATAAAAAATAAAACAGAACAAGAAAAACTAAAACTCAGAGAGGAGATAGTAAAGTGGCAAATGAGATTTTATAATAGTAGTGAAGTTAGTTTAGATGTCTTTAGAAGTTTTTTAAATAAATATGGTGTAGATAGAGTTGCTTTAGATTTTATGGAAAAAAGAGAAGATTTGTTTGATAATTCTAGATTTTGAGAAGTTGGTATTGATCTATATTATCCTTGGGCTCTTATATTTACTGGTAGACTTTGTGATACTAGTGCTATAGAAAATCCAGCTAGATGAATGTATGCAACTGATGATATATGTCCTAGAACATGTAATAGGTACGATATATATTATAAGGTGAAAACTGTTTGATACAATATGATTCAAAGATGAAATGCAGGCTATAGAAGTGAACTTAATCTAGATTTTTTAAGAGATGATTTTATAAAAAATATAAATAATAGATTTATATTTTCTCCATTTATAAGTGTATAAAAAAATGTGATTTAAAATCACATTTTTTTTTATTTTTTTTCTATAAATCTTGAGTTTATAGATATTATATTTATGGGTAAAAAATCTCATTTACATGTCATTTGAAATAATGAATCAACTCTTGAAATTGACTCAAAAAAATGAGTTACTATAATATCTTCATAAATTATCTTATCTAGATATTTAAATTGTACCTTATCTCATAATTGATTTCAATTTTCTAAATAATAAAAATAGTTATCTTTTAGAATGATTTGTTTTCAGTTTAAATATATTTTATAATAAGATAATAAATTATTTATCTTAGAAAATACTTCTTTATCACATCAAAGATTATCTCAAATTAATCATAAATGATTTCATAAATCTTGTTCTGATTTTAAAATTATTTCAAATTTTGATATTCACATATTTTTTGTGATGTGAGAATTTGAAGACCGTCAATCCAAAAAGTTAGCATATTGAGTATCTTTATACAAAAATCATATATCTCATAGTAGAGACTTTTCAGTAAATGCATTTCAAAAAAATATTTTTAGTTTATCTATATCTATTTTTTCCCGATAATTTTTTTCTTTTAGTGAAAAATCATTTGAAAAATCAATCATAATCTTTCATCAAAAGAATTCATAATAATATGGTAATTCCCATGCTTTTGCTGGAACCTTTGTTTCTTGATTCATCATTCAGATATGATATGGACTTTCATCTCACCAAAGAATTTTGCTAAGTTCCCATATATAACCTGCACAAACTTCTTTTCATTTTGACTCAGATCAAATCAGGTTTTTTATATTGTGTAGATTTCTTATTGATTTTATAATATTGATTCACTCTTCTTTTAATTTAAATTTTGCACTAGAATAATCATTTAAGATTATATTATCTGAAAAATAATTTCTATCAATTATTTCAATGTTTTTTATTTCTTTTATAGTATTTTTATCTAAAAATATTATTGTTATTATGGACGAGTAGATTAATAATAATATTGTTATTATTAAATATTTCTCTTTATTTAAATATCTTAACATTTTATTAATTTATCAATAAATTTGATATATATTATAAGATATATTAAAAAATGTAAATTCAAAAAATAAAAAATGTGATTTTAATCACATTTTTTATTTTTGAGATTTATATTCATTTTCATCATAAAGTAAATCAAATTCTTTTAGTAGACTTACTCAAGTATCAGGTATAACCACATATGCTTCTTTTATTATTGCTGTTTTATTATTTATAAGAGTATCAAGTAATTTTTTGTTATAATCATTTAATAATGCATATTCTTTTAAAAATTGATTTATGTAGATAACATAAGTTCTAGCATAATTGTATTTATTTTTTTGTTCTAGATAATTATTTATATTTTCCTTACTTGCTTTTGCATCTCTATTTTTATAATCAGTATTTATCTTTGTTTTTAATACTTCAGTTTGAGCGTTTGCTTCCACCATTTCTCTTGAAAATATATTTTTTTGTTCATTTAAGGACATTATTTGTTTTACAGATTTTTCATATCTAAATTCTAATTGTCCTATGATAGCATCAAGAGTTTCTGCTCTATTTCTAGAATTGGCAAGTAATCATTTAATATCAGTTTTAAGTACATTTTTATACTCTTCTAAAATTATCATATTTCAAGCTATAAGCTCTTCACTTCAAGTTTCTCAGTTTAAAATTAAACTATTTACTGAAAAAACATCTTTATAAATTGTTGCTGGTATTTCTGTTCTTTGTTTATATCTTATACCAATATTTGTAGTTATTGCTACTCAAGTTTTTCATAATTTAGAATTATTTGTGTTTTCATAAATATCTTTATTTGTTTTTTGCTCTGTTACATTATTTAAGTCAAGTGTTTCTTTTGCACTAAGCAAATTTATTCATACTGAAAAAGTAACTACTATTATTGTAGTTAAGCCAAAAACTTTTAATAAAAATCATTTAAATTTTCTAGACATATTCTTTCTTTATAAGTTTATTTATCTTATTTTAACATATTTTTTCTTTATATGAAAATATTTTAAATACTTTTTTGATTTTTTATAAATATTTATTATATTCAATAAAATAATTTTAAATAAGATTTATGATTAAAAAGGCTTTTACATTGGTAGAATTAGTAGTAATTGTTACTATTTTAATTATTTTATCAACTATATGACTTATAAGTTATATGTGATATTCTTCTGATGCTAGAGATTCTTTGAGACTTACAGATTTAGTAAATATAAAAAAAGCTATAGATATAAATAAAATAAATACTTGAAAATTACCACAAATTACAAATCCAGTAGAGATAAAAGTTTGAACAGAAATTATTTTTAGACAATGAACATTTTGAAATGCAACTATATCAGATCTAAAATGATTAATTAATAAAAACCCAAAAGATCCATTAACTAAATTAGAGTATTCATATTCTGTTACTTCTGATGGTAAAGAATATGAAATATGAGGTTTTTTAGAAAATGATAAATTTACTCTTTCTACTTTTCCTCAAGCAAATGCATGAGAATCTATTACAACTGCATTTATTAGATGAAATTATAATGGACAATTTGTAAAAGTTATATCATGAAATAATGTTTTAGCACTTGCATCTCCATCTATTACAACAAATAATCAAACAGTTTTAGATTTAGAAGAAATATCAAATCAAAATTTATTTGTTTATGATGGTTTTTATAATCTACCTGCAAATTTTGTTGATAGTAAATATAGTGTTTATTGAAGTGTAAAAAATAGATTTTTAAATACTTCAAATATAGAAATCTTTAATTGAAATATTTCTGATTTAAATCAAGATATAAATCAGTTAAAATTTATTGAAAACTTACAAAAGGCATATAAAGATACTGATTTATCAAATAAATCTATAATAAATAATCTTTTAAATAAAGATTTAAATAGTAGTGAAACTTTAAAAGATGCAAAAATCATGTTAAATACTTTGATTTCAGATAAGATTTCTATAAAGTAAAAAAAACTAGATTATTCTAGTTTTTTTTGTATTTATTTTAAAAATAATTATACTTCAAACTATTGTTTAAACATATAAAAATATAAGAAATGAGCGAAAATTTATTTAATTTACAATCAAAATACAAACCAAGTCCTGACCAGCAAAATGCTATAAATCAATTGACTGGTTTTATAAATGCCTGACATAAATTTCAAACTCTTTGGTGAGTAACTTGAAGTGGTAAAACATTTACTATGGCAAATATAATAAAAGAGATAAATAAACCAACTTTGATTATAGCTCATAACAAAACTTTAGCTGCTCAACTTGCTCAAGAATTTAAAGAATTTTTTCCAAATAATGCAGTACATTATTTTGTATCATATTATGATTATTATCAACCAGAAGCTTATGTATCAAAAACAGATACATATATAGAAAAAGAGGCGACAATCAATGAAGAAATAGATAGACTTCGTCATGCTGCAACTCAAGATTTATTGACTCGTAGAGATGTAGTAATAGTGGCTTCAGTTTCTTGTATCTATGGTATTTGAGATATAAGTGCATATAGTGATGCAACATTTGATTTGTGTGTTTGAGAAAATTATATACTTGAAGACTTACTTAAAAAATTAGTAAGTATGCAATATAAGAGATCATTTAATGATTTTAAACCAGGTAATTTTCTCGTTATGTGAGATGTACTTGAAATCTATCCAGCAAGTAGTGAAACTGTTATTACAGTTGAATTTTGGTGAGAAGAAGTAAGTCAAATAACAAGTAGAAATTATCTAACAGGGGAAATATATGAATACCATAAAGAAGTAACTATATTTCCAGCAAAACATACAGTTACAACAAAAGATGAAATAGAAAAAATAGTACCAGACATAAAAGCAGAACTAGAAGAAAGACTTGCTTATTTTCAAAGTATAGGTGATGTACTCAAATATGAAAGACTGAAAACAAAGGTAGAATACGATTTAGAAATGATGCAAGAAGTATGATATGTAAATGGTATAGAAAATTATTCTAGGTACTTAGATGGTAGAACTTCATGAGTTGCTCCAGCAACTCTTATGGATTATTTTGGAGATGATTATTTGATGCTTGTTGATGAATCGCATATGACTTTTAGTCAAATTGGTTGAATGTATGCAGGTGATAGAGCAAGAAAGGTAAATCTAGTAGAAAATGGTTTTAGATTGCCAAGTGCTATGGATAATAGACCACTTAAATTTGATGAATTTGAGGCAAAAATGAAAAAAGTAGTGGCGGTTTCAGCAACTCCAGGTAAATACGATATAGAAAAAAGTACAAATAATCCAGAAGCATTTTACAATTTTGACCCAATAGTTGATTGAGTTTGGAAAGCCGATGAAAATACTAGAATAGTTCCTCAAATGATGAGACCAACATGACTTCTAGATCCAGAAATCATACTTAGACCTATGGAATTTATGGTTGATGATATCATGAAACATATATCTGAAGTAGTAGAAAAAAATGAAAGGATATTGATAACAACAATTACAAAAAGATCAAGTGAAGAATTAACTGATTATTTACTTTGAAACTGAGTAAAAGTAAAATATCTTCATAGTGAAATTGAGACTTTAGAGAGACTTGAAACTCTAAAAGAATTAAGAGAATGAAAAATAGATGTAATAGTTTGAGTAAACTTACTTAGAGAAGGTCTTGATTTACCAGAAGTAAGTAAGATTTGTATATTAGATGCTGATAAACAAGGTTTTCTTAGAAGTGAATCTTCTCTTATCCAAATCATATGAAGGGCTGCTAGAAATGAAAATGGTAAGGTTTATATGTACTCTGAACAATTAAAAAGATTTGAATTTGATTGAAAAGATGCAATAGTAAAAGAAAAATCATGAGACAAGATATTACAAAAAGATGAAGACGGACTTTTTATAGTTGATAATTGAAAATTTTGTAATACTGATTGATTAATAGTTTCACAAGCTATGAAAAAAGCTATAAATCTAACTTATTATAGAAGAAACCTACAAGCAAAATATAATGAAGAAAATGGTATAACTCCGAAAACAGTTTTTAGTGAAATCAAAGATATGTGACTTAAATCAAATAAAACAAAAAGAGATTATAGTGCTCTTGATAAAAAATCTGTAGAAAGAGAGATAGCTAGACTTGAATTGGAAATGGATATAGCAGCTGCAAATATGGATTATGAAAAAGCAGCAGAGCTTAGAGATGCAATTGTAGATTTAAAAAAACCAAGAAAAAAATAATAAGTAAAAAATATGTATTTGATAAATAGGTTATATCTTTTATAATCTATTTGTTTTTTAATTTGTAATTAAGTTATGTATTGATGCTTTAAAAATATTTATTGAAAATTTTAAAATTATGTTATCTGTTTGAACAGAAAAATAAGTTAGTATTATATTGATGAAAAAGTTGCATAGCAACTTTTTTATTTTTTACTTTGAAAAATAAGTTTTTCAAATATAATTAAATTACGGGGCTATTTATGGTTTCTATCGGGAGAATCGTCCGGGTTATATGCTATTAGGGAGATGTTTATGCCTTCCTCAATCAATCATAAACAAGCATAATTGCTAAAACAAGAATTCAAGGTGGCTTAACTGCATTTAAAAATGCTTTAACTCCAGCTTTCGTTGTTGCATAATAAATCTTGCACAACAGTAGCCTTCACAAGTTGATGAGTGCCGACTGGCCTGCTACAAAATCTATAATCTTTCACTTGAAGAATTTTATAGATTATCCATTCAAGTCTTATAGGATCGGTTTTGACAAAGTCTTGTACCTATAAGTACCGATAGATTTAGTCTTCTTTTATACTTTTTGTTTGTTTTATATGTAAAAGAATATCAAAATAAACTATAATAGTAGATGTGTTTCCTTGGCCTTCCGAGACACGAGTTCAAATCTCGTTAGCTCCACCATAATGAAAAACCAACATTTTTGATAAAACTGAAAGGTGCTTTAAGCTCATAGCTAAGCACTTTTTTGTTACTAAATTTTAGGTTCTCAACTATTCAAAAAAAGAGGTTATAGAATT
>JAQVGG010000008.1 GCA_028696815.1 Candidatus Altimarinota bacterium | reverse complement strand
TTTAAAAGAAAATAAATTTGATTTAGCCTCAAAAGAAATTACACTTTTAAATAATAATTATCTAGATCAATTCTATGAATTTCTAGATTCTAGTAAAAGTGGTCCGATTTGAAACGGGACGATAGAACTATTTTATTTATTCTATTGATTTTTACCACTTTTTCTTTTACAATCAGGCTGAAGCCGTGGGGTTTAAACCCATTGTGCAAATGTGGTCCTCCTCTCTACTTAAAAGTAGGGGTTTAGAACCCATCATTTGTAAATAAATCAGTATATCAATATATATTGATATTTAAAAATAAGTCAATTTTTAAATTATAAAAAAATACGACATTTCCCCCTAAATAGGTAAAAACTTCGTATTTTTTTCATTACTTTCTATCTATTTTAAAGTAATGTTGCCAAAATGTTCAATATTTTTTAATTTGGAGGTGCCAACTTTAACGACTGAACTTTTTACCACATTATGTTTAAGATTCGTTAAAAGAAAAACTCTATATTTTTAGTCTAGAGTTATATTAATTTTTTCACTAAAATATTTTATAGTAGGAACATATCAATTACTTGCATTTTCAAGTCTTGGGACTCTTGAATATTGATTTTCACTTTCTAAATATAACCTAGACGGTCTTTTTGATAATGGTCTAAATCAATCATTGAATCAAGTTATTTTTCTAAGTAATCTATATTCAATAGTATTATTAGCCTTATCAAAATAAACAAAATATTTTCATTTAGTATTTCATAATGAAACTTTTTTCATATCATCATTTACTCATTCAAATCTTTCAATATTTTCAGTTGAGTAAGTAAGTACTCTTTTATCTTTAATTATATCTTTTAAAAGCTTTCATAAATCTTCATATTTAATTCAAGGAAAATTCCTTTCAAAATTCTTTTTTGCAAACTCAAATTTTTCATCTCAATCCTTTAAATATTTTCTTTCTAAAAAGAAATTAATAGATTTTCCCAATATTTCTAGTGATTCTTCTGAATTATCAATAGTAGCTAGAGCTAAATTTCAATCTTTATTATATCATAAAAAAGGAGATTCTTCTATATGTTCTCTTTCTAAATCTTCATTTAAATCATCAGTTGAATTTCTTCCTGCAGTTGTAGTTCTTTGTAATTCATCTGCAGCTCATCAATCTCTAAGTGTTGAAATTAAATGAATTTTTATTTCTCAATCATTATTTTTTGCTTCTACTAATTCAATAACTCAATTTGATAGTAAAACTGGATTATTAATAACTTTATTTTTTCATGATAATATTTCTATATTTCATTTTCTTAAAGCTCCTAAATTAACAATTGTTATATCTTCATTATCTTTTAATCATTTTAAATTTTCTAATTGATTTGGATAACAAGTCAAAACATCTTCTAAATATTCCAATTCAAATCAATTATCTGACTCATTTATTAAAGAATATACTCAATAAAGTAAATCATTATTTAGTTTTAATAACTCTTCTCTTTGTTCTTTTACAGAATTATTTCAAGATAAAGTATTTAATCACATAAGTTTATTTTTTATAATAAAATTTCTTAATTATTTTATCATACTTTTAAATTAAAAACAAAAAAATATAGATAACCTCAAAGATATTATCTATATTTTTTGTTATTAAGACTAATTTTTCTAGAGTTTCTAAGTTATCTATAAAAGATAAAAAGTAAGTAGGTAAAAAATTCAGTCGGTCTTTTAGTTATGAGGGTGCTTTTCTGAGAGATTATTGAACTTTAAGGAAAATTTTGGATGAAGTTTAGTTATAAAAAATTCCTTGTATCTAAAATTCTTCTCCTCCACTCATCATAATCTCAAGCCAGTTCAAGTAAACTAAAGTATTAAAATTGATAATCCAATTCCGTGAACTCTCTCTCAAGCAATACCTCATAAACAATAGTTAAATACTTATCTCACTTAACCTTTTCTAAAGCATAAGGAAAAAATTCAGCTACATTATATCAAAGTTTCTCATACTCAAATGCTTTTATTCAAGCATCTAGTTTATCAAGTAAATGACATAACTTAGAATTAGGAGAAGTTTGCTCCATATATTCTTTTATAATACTTAGAACTTCTACTCAATCTTCTTTTAATATTTTGCAAAGTAATAAAAATACATATCTTTCTAATAAAGCTTTTTGCTCATCTGTGTATCAACAGTGAGGTGTAATATCAAGTAAAACTTTATGATACTCAAGTATATCATGCCGTTTTCAAAGCTTTGGAAATCTTTCGTGATTTTCTACTTTTTCTGGAGTTCATTTTACAACACAAGTACATGCTCTTTTCATATTTAAACTATGTTCCATAACTGACTCTGCTATATGAACTGGTACTCAAACCTGAGGCCTTACCCATCAAGCCCTTGGAATATCAGAAAGAGAATCAAAAATTTCAAATCATTTTTTTCACAATACATCAGGCAAAATTGACTCTGTCTCTTCTATAAGTTCTTCTATCTTTTCATCTAGTTCTTCTCCACTATATGGCTCTAAAAGATTTAAAACATAATCTCTAGTTAATACTTCTCAATCCATTTTTTTAAATAAATTAATCTATTATTTAAATTAAATAATAAATATTTATTAATTTTAGTCAATATAAACTTGATTTTTAATATATTTATACTATGATATATTTATCCAAACTCTCTAATCTGGAGGAATAGACCATGAAAAGTGGACTAAATCTATTTTTCACAGATTTTGATGAATTTGTGAGAGATAATAGGAAGGTATTGATGGTTTGCTTGCTTACCGTCTTTGCTTTTCAGTACTTTGGTAAAGGAAATCTGTTTGTAAACATGTTTGTCATAACTCTCCACGTATTTGGAGATGTGATGATGATCATGTCCTTAACAAAGTATTCATGGGGACAAAAAAAATCTGGTGCAGTCTACATGGCAGCATCAAGTAGTTTTTTTGTTCTTGTCGGGCTTATAGCGGTACTGCAATCAACAGAAAACAAAAATTGGCAGTATTTCCTAGGAACAGCCCCATTTTTTGTAGCTAATATATACCAGATCATGGATGCATGGGAGATAAAAGGAAAAGAGCTCTTCAACTACAAGCTCACTGCTTTTATTGCTGGAATTCTTGCGTATCTATATTATCAAATGGATTTGGTATATAGTTACACTTGGATACAGATTCTCGGATACACCCTATTCCCTGTTTTCCTTGGTATGACTGATTCACCAAAAGTCTACCTTGGAAGGATTATGTCTGTTGCTCTGTTACTTCTTGGAGCTTTTATAGACATAATTATCCAGTTTAGCTCTCCTGGAGTAGTTCCAGCAGCAGCTCTATCAGCGTTTTTTATTACCTTGATTGCATTCTTCGGTTTTAAGAGAAATGCTCACAGGTATATAGAAAAAGTTGATGAGAAAGATTTCAGAACACTTAGGATTCTGAAGCTACTTAGCTCAACTTAACAGACCACACGGATGTGGTCTTTTAATTTTTGATTATTTAGGTTTAGAGTTTGGTCTTTTGATATCATAAAGTTGTTAATTTTTTTTATCTTTCTATCTTCCTTCTCATAGCAATTGCACTTTGGTAAATTAAAAGAGCTGATATAATTCTTGCTAATATATCCCATAAATTAGGATTCTGTTCAAGTTTCCTAAAAGGTGTTAAGTATGAAATATAACTAGAAAAATCAGAAAATAATCAACTAACATTGAGTTTATTATTTAAAGAAAAAGTTAATGTTAATTTAATCTTCTCATATAAATTTAATCATATAAAATATATATAATCATATATTAAACTCAGAAATCAAATAATACCAAACTTACTTAGTAACCAAAATATAAAATTTACTATAAATAGTATCAATAATGGTCTAAACCAATCTTGTCAAAAATTATTAACATTATATCAAAACCAAAAAACTAATTTTTCTGTTTTTCACGATTTTTTGATCAATTTTCTTTGAATATCCATTTCATTTCTATAAAATTTTGAACCTGTAATTGAGTCTCAAGACTTATCCATTACATGTTTCATCTGTCTATAAATATCTCTTAATTCATCATCATTTTCATTTTTAATTTCACAATCTTTACTCCAAGTTATACTATTAAAAATACAATTATTAAAAGTTGGATGTTTAAAATTTAATTTAGCATCCTCTAAATCTAATCAATTAAAAATAATTTTTCAAAAATCAACATCTTCTATTTTAAATTCCTTTTTAATTTTAACATTAGTTATTTTAAAAGCATCTGTGAGATTAGTTGTTGATGCAATATTGAAATTATTTATCATTATATAACTAATATAAACTTCCGATTCTTTTGAAAATTTACAATGAAAAATATTAAATTCTCAAATATTAGGTCTATTTTTAATATCCTCTCAAGCGATTCTTATTTTACTAAAATTTACTCTTTCAAGCGATACATTATTTTCATATCATTCTTTTACTTTAAAATCTTTATCAAACTCTATTTTTAACTCAGAGAATTTAACATGATTAAAGCTTAGTTTCTTAAAATTAGAATTTGTAAAAAATAGTTTTCAATTATATTTTCATCCTCATGCATCTCATCACGTAAATTCTTCAAATTTTATATCTGCATTGAATATACAATTAATAAATGAAATAGAATGTATACTATTAAATTTCTTTTTGATAACTATATTTCAATCAAAAATACAATCTTCAAACTTTAATCAATTAATTCAAATATTTGATGGAAAAATAACATTACTTTGAAAAGTACAATTTTTTATTAATTTTTCTTCAGCATTATTTAATGTAACTTTTCAATTAAATAAAACTTCTATTTTAGAACAAAGTATTATATCTTTAGAAAAGTCATCATTTCAAATTTCAATATCTCATACTATATTTATATTCTCCTCAAGAGTCTCACTTAATAAATATTTATCAAAAATGTGTAAAATTCATTTTAAATTTTCTTCATTTATATTATGAGTATTATTAAAAAAGTCTGAGGTATATTTACCATCTAACATATTAAGAACCTGTCTAAAAGAACTACCTATATCTCTAAATAATGATATTATTTCAGACAAGTTATTTCATAAAATTTTTTCTTTATATTCATTAACTTTATTTCTATACTCATATACTCTTGTATACTTCAAATACTCTTCAGCTCTAATATCCATATTACTAAATTAAAATATAATAATTTGCAACCATTATATTAACTATATATTAATTTCATATTAAATTTTTGATATAAAAATAAAAACCGCTATTACTAGCAGTTTTTATTTAGTTTTTAACATTGGAGGTGCCTACCGGGTTCGAACCGGTGTAGAGGGTGTTGCAGACCCGTGCATAACCACTTTGCTAAGGCACCAGAGGTTTTAAAGTAAACGAATTATATAAAAACTCGTTTTTATTTCAAATTTAATTTTTAAAAAACGAGTTTTTTAATTTTAGTTACACTCAAAACTTTCAAATATATCTATATATCTTGTAAACTCTGTTAAAGTTTGGCTAAGACCTATCGTTAATAAATGTCATTTATTATTTGGACAAACTATAGCTGTTTGTAGGAAGTTTACTTTTGGTGTTTTTTGTGAATATCTTGCTTCAAATATGTATAATTTTGATATTATTTCAGATCACTCAAACTCTATATCACTTTCACTTAATAGTTTATATTGATAATAGTCATTTTTTGATCATATATTGTTTAGATTTGAATACTCTGTTGAGCTAATATTTTCTTTTAATTCCTCAGATAATATAACTAGATTGTTTAAAAAACCATTTAATTCTCTATCAGAACTAACTGCTAAAGATATAGTTCAAGTTGAAGGTTTTGGTAATATGTTTTTATTATCAGTTATTGTATCCCAACTAGCAGGAGTATTTATAGAAAATTCTTCTGATTTATAAAGTACTAATCAAGCATCTCAAAACTCAGAAATGTCTCATCAAAAACATGAGCTTAAGAAAAATATCGCAAATGTGACTAATAATATTTTTTTTATCATATTTAAAATCTAACAACAAATAAAGTTGAAAATAAAACAAAAATTATAACTAAAACAAAAAGTATTAAATATCCATAAAGTGGCTTAGAGATTTTAAAAATACTTATAATTGCAAAATAAAAATACATTAAAAATGATAATAAGAAAAGTATGTAAATATATGGTAGAGTCTTGATAAAATACTCATAATAAAAGTTAGCTCAAACGAAAAAATAATTTAAAAAAAATAATAAAGTAACAGATATAAACATAATTGATGATGCTTTAAATCTGTTACTTGTCATTTTTTCTGTATCATTAAAAGAAGTTTTTAAAGTTTCTTTGAAGCTCATACTTGATTTTTTTTATTTTAAAAATATAGTTAAGTCAAATTTAAATCTTTAATATATTATATAGAAATGAGTTTAACACAAGAACAAATTAAAAAAATAGCAGAAAATCTAAGTAAAATCCCTGCAAATGACTGAAAACTAGGAACAGATATGAACAATATAATTGAGTATTTTGAACTACTTTCAGAGGTTGATACTACTTGAGTAGAACCTACTTACAACGTTACAGAAAAAGAAAGTATTTTGAGAGAAGATATAGAAATACCAAAAATAGCAGGACCAAACGAACTCTTAGCTTGTTCAAAACAAAAAGTAGTTTGAAATCAAATAGCTATACCAAATATAATGAAGTAATACTTAATTCTCAATTTACAATTACGAATTACGAATATTTTTTCGTAATTTTTAATTCGTAATTTTTAATTGATATAAAATGATTACAAGTTTAAAACTAAAAAATTTTAGAAATTTTGAAAATAAAGAACTTTTTTTTGATGATAAAAAAAATTTTATCGTCTGAGAAAATTGAAAATGAAAAACAAATATCCTAGAATCAATCAGTTTAATAAGTTTAAATAGTTTAGTAAAAATCGGATTTGAAAACCTAGTAAAAAAAGGTGAAAATATATTTTATATAGAAGCTATTTTAAGCGACAATACAAAAATAGCTATATCATACGACCTAGAAAAAAACAAAAAAACTTACTTTATAAACAGAAAAAAAACTACAAAATTAAAACTAGCAAAATACACTATTAAATCAGTAGTTTTTTCTCCCCTTATTATGAATATGCTATATCTATCCCCATCTCTTAGAAGGGATTTTTTAGATGATGTACTTAGCTCAAGTTTTGAAAACTATGAAAAACACCTAAAAAACTATAAACTAATACTTACAAACAGAAACAAACTTCTAAAAAATATCAAAGAAGCAAAGAGTGATAAGTCTGAAATAAAGTTTTGGGATAGTAAGTTTATAGAAGCATGCAAGATTATTTATAATTATAGATTTGGACTTATAGATTACATAAAAGAAAATATCTCTGAATCAAAAGAGTATTTTTTATGAAAATCAGAAAAAGTGGAATTTGTATACAAAAGCAAAGTTAGCAAAGAAAATCTAGAAACAGATATAAAATCATACTTAGAAAAAAACTTAGATAGAGATATCATTTTATGAACTACTGCCATATGACCTCATATAGATGATTTTGATATACTTATTGACTCAATACCAATAACAGAATTTGCATCACGCTGAGAAGTTAAAAGTATCATATTATACTTGAAACTAATTGAAGTAAAGTTTATAGAAAAATGCTCTCAAAAACAACCGATACTATTAATTGATGATTTACTGTCAGAACTTGATGAAAATCATAAAAATATGCTTCTTAAAAAATTAAATTGATACCAAACTATTATTAGCGTTATCAAAGCCAAAAACACAGGGGAACATAATTCTGTTTTTCTAAATTAGACATACTTATTTACAAAAGTAAATTTAAAAAGTACATTAAAATTGGAAAAATTAGCTTAAAAGAATAAAATACAATTAATGTGAAAAGTTAAAGTCTTTTTAAAACTTAAAAATACTACATATGAAAATACTTAAAGCACTTTTGTTTTTAGGATTGATTCTAAATACAGCTTCTGCATTTGCTGCTGTAGCAGACCACTTTAATGTAACTTTTTCTAAAGACGAGGTAAAAGCATGAGAAGCTATTGATCTGATAATCGAAGTAGTTGATATAAATTGAAATATAGTAAAAGACTATACTTGAAATATAGTTTGATTTTCTGAAACTGATGATGAAGTAGAACTACCAAGTGAATTAGTAAATGATGATTGATATACTTTTACTCTATCAAATGAGTGAATTGTAAAATTTGAAAATGCTGTTAAGTTTATGAATACTTGAGAACAAGAATTATCTATTTATGATACAGATGCCTCTGAAAATATTATTTGAATCTGAATAATAAATGTAAATAAAAATGATACTCCAATTGTCAGTGAAAGTATCGAAATTATTTCTCCACAAGATAATTTAACTATCTGAAAAAGTTCTATTTCAGTATCTTGAGAATCTAAGAAAAATCACAAAATACTTATCATGATAAATGATAAAAATGCTTTTTACACTACATCAAACAATGATTGAATATTTGAAAAAACTGTAGATTGATTAGAAGACTGAGAAAACTTTATACAAGCATTTATACTTAACTCTGATGATCAAAAGATTTGAGAATCAAATAGAGTTTTGATAAACATAAGTGCAAATCTACCTCAATTTAAAAAAATAACATTAATGCCTCTAAGTTCAAGCTGAGAAGTAGAAGAATGAAAAAATATACTAGTTAATGTATTTGCAACAAGCGATTTAACAGAAGTTAACATAATAGTAAATGATTCTATTATAACACTTGCTGAAACTGATGCTTGAGTATATGTAGGTAATTTCAATGCTCCTGACTTCAAAGATAGTGATACAAACGAGTATAGTATAGATGTTATAATGAAAGATAATTTATGACACACTAGTACAGAAAAAGATGTTGCAAATATAAAAGTAACAAAAGTGGAACTTCCTGTAGCATCTATTAAAGAAGAAAAAAATGAAGAAGTTGTAAATGAAACTCCTGAAACAGAATTTAATATAAATGAGCTAGATATAAGTTGATTAAAACTTGTAAAACTAAAAAATAAATCAGTACTTACTTGGGACAAAATAGAAAAAGCTGACTGATACAATGTGTATAAAAAAGTAGATGAAGAAAATGCAGTTTTAGTTGAAACTGTTAAAGAACCAAGATATGAAGTAGAAGTTACGTGAGAAGAAATAAAATATCAACTATTTGCGGTAAAAGCATATATGGAAAATGGAACCTGATCAACATTTGAATGAAACTTATCTGATGCAACTGAGATACAAACATGACCTGAGATGATAATACTACTTATATTATCTCTACTACTATGATTTGGATTCTTCATGATTAAAAGAAGAGCATAATAAATTAACAATGTATAATTAAAAATTAAAAAATTCCGCAACTCTGCGGGATTTTTTAATTGAAAAAAACACTCAAATGCTAACCTAAATTATTAATTCGTAATTCGTAATTCGTAATTTGAATTGTTAATTTTTTTATACTCCTCTCAAGCCTTCTCATATAAAAAGTCATCAATTTTGTTTTATGACATCTAAAAACAAAGCACTTAAACTAGGGTTTATATTTCTTGATAACTCTTTTAATCTATTAAATGACATTATATATTTAAATTTTGCAATCTCCCTAAAAGTATCATGTTTAAAAACTCAGCCATACTTTTTTATAGCCTTTGTTATTAAACTTATATTTAATCAATTTTCATTGTCATTTATAACTCCAGATTCAATAAGTGATAATTCAATGTTTGATACTTTAAATTGTATAGAATTATAATATATGCTGTCTGTAAATCTAGATAGCCTAGAGTATAAATTAATCTTTTTTTGATTTTCTGTAGATAAAATCGTTTTAAATATAATAGTGTAATTTCAAATAAGTATCTTTTTATTTACACTTCTATTTACAACTACTATCTTTTCAGGTATCTCAAAGTTTTTCATATGAAGTTCTAAAGCTTTTTCTCATGATATATAATAACTAGCTCAAACTGTAAAACTAATGTATTTTTTCAATAGATTATAATAGTATTTTTCAATTAAATCTACTTCATTTAAATTTTTATCAAGTTTATCTGGTACTATATAAACTCAATTTCTAACAGAAACAATAACTCACTGTGATTTCAACTTATAAATAGTTTTATCAACAAGTGTGTTATTTTCTTTTTTTAGTTCTGGATCAATAAGTTCAAAAATATCATTTTTAAAAATCACTTTTCCACATTTTTTTGACAATTTATTAACAATTTTGTTAAAACTAATCATATATATTTATTAGCTATATAAAGTGTAAATCAAACTATAAGAATTATATAGTTTTTACTATAAAAATCAAATACTTTTTACTATAAAAATTATATAGTTTTTTAAAATAATAACATAAAAACAAAATTTTTTATTTTTAAAATAAGTATGATATAATGAAATAAATAACTAATGATTAATATTTATGAAAAGGTCTAAAAAAAAGAAAATCATCAAAAGAACTATAAAAAATATTAAAGTCTTTTTTCTTGCTACATGAATTATATTAATCTGGAGATGAGTTTGGAATCTACTAGATTATTATTTAATGCCAGATATGTTTATACTTTCAAATATGTTATGAATTATGATTTGAGTTTTAATACTATTAATCGATGATTTTAGTTTAAATGAATTGAAGTCAAAATAAAAAAATATACTTTAAAAGTCCGGACTCTAAAGAGTCCGGACTTAATTTTCATATGTAAAAATAATTATTGTAACCTAAAATTATAATCATCAGGTATAAATTTTCACTTAATAAAACTCATACATTTAATTACATTATTATGCCAATGATTTGGATCTGTTGCATAACAAAAAGAGTTAGGTCAAGAATTACACTCTGGAGCTCACAGAACTTTTCTACCAGATCAAGATAATAATCATATACTATTTACATCTTTAAAGTATTTATTATTTAAAGTTCTTCATATCCAGTAAACTCATGTTCTTGGACTATCAAAATCCCGAGTTCATCAAGAATCTGTATTTCATACATTTCAGATATTGTATGGAGTTTTTAAATAGTTTCACAAACTTGATTCAGCAAGTCATATACACATCATAAATGTAGGATCAACATTCCAATCAAGAGCTTCCTCTACCCACATATTCCAATCATTAAAATCTGATCTAGCATATTTTTGTAATAAACTTTTTTGTCTTTCTATTTCTGTGCTTCCATCTAGTTTAAGTACTTTTCAATTTCCACTAATATCTCTAAACTCTTTTCATGTTCTTTCTTTAAAGTCTGCAAAGTATTTTAATCTATATTTTGAGGGTAAGTACTCATAATCAAGAATTGATATATTTAGGTATTCTAAAGGATCTCTACGCTCTTTATCTCTAAATAATTGAAAATGTAGGTGTTGTCATGTAGTCATATATCATGCTCAATTAGTACCATACTCTCATCAAGACTTTGCTATTATATCTCAAGCTTTAACAACATCATACTGTTTAACCATCACCTCACTTATATGTCAGTATACACTTACAAATCAGTCCGCATGCTTGAGTGCTATAAAAGCATAATCAGGACTATCTGGTTCCTCTATATACATCACATACCCATCAGCTGCTGCAGCAACTGATGTTCACTCATCAATTGGCATATCAACTCATTCATGATCTATTCAAAAATCTTTTTTATATCCTTCATCATTGAAGTATGCACTTAATCACTTAATAGGCGCTAATGGCCACTCAAATATATTTTGAACATTTGCAGGAAAAGGTTTTAATTTTGATTCAGCAAATAGAAGTTTATTTAGCTCTAAACAAGTTCATTGTAGAGCTCTTGTTTCAGGAGTATTTTTTGATAAATCAACAAATTTGCACCCATATCTTCAAAGTATTTCTTCAGAAACCTGATTAAACTTTATCTTCTCTTTAAACTCCTTTATTCTAAGTTGTTTTTCTATATTTATCTTTCATTCTATATATTTTTTATATAAGTCATCTTTTCATTTTGATATTTCAAGCATCTTTTCCTTAAAGTCTTTTTTATCACTTAATAATTTCTTTTTTATGATAAAATCTTTTCTTAAACTTTTTAACTCTATACTTGATTCCTCTAGTTCTTTTTGTTCTACATAAAGTGAAAAGATGTATGTTTTGTGCTTATCTATTAAGTTTTTTCAAGCTAGTGATATAAGTTGTTTATAATAAATATCTCATAAAATCTCGTCTAAGTTTCAAGAACTCAAAATAACTGCTTTTAGATTATCCATTTCTCAATCAGTATAAACTAGATTTCACTTTTTATATAGATATATTAGATAATCAATTATTACATCTGTTGAATCTTCTATTCTTTTTGTTAAAAGTTCTACTTGTTGCTCGTTAGATTTTATTTTTTCTTTGATTGATACAACTTCAGAATTTATCTTGTTTGTTTCTTTTGTTAAAGAAAGTATATCATCTTCCAAAGATTTTACAGAAGATTCTAAAGACATTATCTCATCAAGTACATTTTGTCTTTGAATTTCTAAATCATCTTTATCTTTTTGAACTTTGTCTCTTATATTTTCATATATATCTATTTTATTGTTTGATCTAAACAAGTCTGAAACAGAAAAATCTCATATATCAAACTCTCATTCAAATATAAGTTCCTCTTCTTTTTCTTTAAATTTTGATAAAATAGATGCTTTTTGATCAGTAGTAAAAGCAAAAACAGGGCTTATGATAAACAAAATTAAAACAAACGATGTAATTCTCCTTTTAAACATTAGATTGTAGGTTACAGGTTGTAGGTTACAGGTTGTAGGTTATTTCCTATCACCTATCGCCTATTTTTTAAACTCTAAAATAAACTCTTTAATTGTATTAAGTGTTCTTTTGTATTTTTCTAAATCATCTTCGAGTAAAGTCATCCTAAAACCATCATAAGTACTATTAAATCAACTAAGTGGAACTATACAAACTCATTTTTTTGCAAGTAAGTAATAACAAAACTTTTTATCAAATCTAGAAGAATTTGTTACTATTCATGAAATCAATTCATTTACCCCCTTATTTTCAAACTCCATTTTATAATCTTTGTTTAATTTATCAAGATTAAAAACTATTGAAGAATAAAATGCTCATTTTGGAGCTACAAATGTAACCTCAGACATTCAAGAAAAAACCTCACTTGCTAAATCTGCCCTAAGCTTATATTTTTTTCTTCTTTCTTTTAAGTGTGCATAAAACTCTTTATTTTCGTAAACCTCAGGTATTACATATTGAGGAAGAGTTGTAGAACAAACTTCAAGCATCTTTGATGCAAGTATAGAGTTTATGTATCTAGAAAAGTTTGGATTTTTATCTTTGTTATATACTTCTATCCATCAACATCTAGCTCCTGGCCAAGGCAACTCTTTACTTATACCTTTCATAGAGATTCAAGGTACTTCTCATATAATATCTGAAAGCAAAACTCTATCATCCCCAGAAAATATAAGTTTTTCATATATCTCATCAAAAACTACAAATAAATCATAACGTCTTGCTATATCTATGATTTTTTCTAATACTTCCTTTTTAAAAACTGCTCAAGTTGGATTATCTGGATTTATAACTAATATTCAAACTATGTTTGGATTATACTGTACTTTATTTTCAAGGTCCACTAAATCTGGATTCCAATTATTTTCTAAATCAAGTTTATATGTTATATGAGGAGATCAAGCATGAGCTGCTTCAGCTGAACTATGTGTTGAATATGCAGGATTCGGTCAGATAACCCTAGAATCAAAAGCAAGAGATTTATAAATCTTATTTATTGCGTCTCAAAGTCAGTTAAAAAAAAGTATATCTGTTTTTTCTAGTCTTGGATTATTTTTTGATAAATATTCAAGAGTTTTATCAAGTCATCTAGTTGGAGAGTAAGCATAAACTTCATCTTTAGTACAAGCTCTACAAACTATCTCTTTCAACCAAGTTGGTATTGCTTCTCATTTTTCTACCGGGTCTCATATATTTTCCCAAGTGATTTTCATACCTGTTTTTTCTATCTTTCTAGCAACTTCAACTATTTCTCTTATCTCATAGCTAAGCTCAGAAGCTCCAGGATGTAATAAATTTTTTCTCATAAGTTAGTTAATATTTAATTTAAATTTTGTATAAAAAGTTCTAAAAACAAAAAGAAAACTCATAAAGCTATAGAGCTTATAACTACAGGGGCAGAAAATATTTTAAATATAATAACTCAGATAATAAATAGCGAAAAGAATATAGCTTGTCTAAAACTTGTTTTAACATGATACATATTTACATCTCATCTATAATGAATCTTTTTTATAATGTATAAAACTAGACTCAAGAAACCTGAAATAGACAATATAAAAGTTACAACAAGCATACTCAAAGCCATAACTGGTGCAGAGTATGGATCAAAATAATTTAATATAAGTACAAATGTTATAGAACTTATGATAAAAATAAGTAATATGACTAGGAGTAAAAATCTCTTTTTCATTTAAGATAAATGCTATAAATAAACAAAAAAACACTTTTTAACATAATAGTTAAAAAGTGTTTTTTTACAAAAGTTTTGTATAAGTTTTTTGAGCAATATTTATAATTTCCCCCTTATCCTAATCTTCTCTATACTTTTACACTTCCTTTCTTCTATTTCAACACAAACTCAACTAACAACATAGCTATTAATTAATGACTGTTCTATCTTTCATTTTCCTAGTCATGTTAAAAACCTCTTTCTTACACTCCCAAAATCAGCTCATATCACAGAAGGAAATGGTCATGTCATACCTATGTCTGATATATGTCAAGTTCCTCATGGGAGAACTACTTCATCGTTTGTTTGTACATGAGTATGAGTTCCATACACAAAAGAAGCTTTAGAATCCAGAAAGAAACTCATAGCAGCTATTTCAGCTGTAGCCTCTTTATGGAAATCAACTATTATTCAATCAAACTCTACATCTTGAAACTCTTTTAAGATTTCTTCAACTTTTAAAAATGGATTTACTACACAATATCTCATAAAAACTTCTCAAATAAGATGAATAACAAGAAGTTTTTTTCATCATTTTTCAACTATTTTGTATCCTTTTCAAAATACAGGATAATCTATAGTTTCATAAAAATTTGCTGGTCTTATAAGTTTACTATCTTTTTTTTCTATATAATCTTTTATCTTGGCTTCATTATCAAAAATATGATCTCATCAAGTCATTACATCAACTCAGAGTGCCTCTATTTCTAAAACATGTTTTTCTATAGGTCATCTTCAAGATGTAACATTTTCCACATTTACCACGACAAAATCAGGATTAAACTTATCTTTTAATCCTGGTAGTTCTTTTTTTAAGGCTTTTCTTCAAACTCTTCAGTACAGATCTCAAAATATTAATATTTTCATTTAACAAGAAATTATATGATAATGATAAGTGGTAAAAAGAGACCGGTCTTTGTGATTTAGAAAGAATAATTTTAAATCTAAGAAATTGCTTCCTATTTTCAAAAGACCGGTCTCAAATTTTTCAAAATGACCTTTACTCTATATGTAAATTATAGCTCTTTAGGTTTTCTAGTAGTTTTTTTTGTAGTTGCTTTTTTTGGCTTAGTTACAGTTTTTGTTTTTACTTTTACTTCAGGTTCAATTTTTTCTTTTTTTTCAACTTTAGTTTTTGTCTCAATTTTAGTTTCTAATTCTCTTTTATAAAAAGATACTATCATCATGTTAAATAGTCAGTTTATAAATAAAAACTCTAAAATTGAAAATATAATTACAAGATTTTTATAAAAATTATAGTCTCCATATAGCTCTTCTTCAGTAGATTTAGAAAACTCTAATTCAAGATCCTGAGCATAGTACAGATTGTACTGGTTTTCACTTACCTCATTATATTTAATAGTCATGTAATCAGTAACTCTCTCAAGTTTCAAAGCAAAATATCCTTCTGGTAGGTAAATTGGAAGAGTAATTATATAAACTAAAATTCAGATAATTAAAAATTTAAAAATCTTTGAAGCATTTTTAGTTTTATTAAATGATTCTTTTATATAGTAGCTGGCTTTTTTAAACTTAGTTCCTTTAGATTCTTGAACAAAAATCACATAAGAAAACAGTAATCTAAATGATAAATAAAAGAAAATCAAAGAACATATAATTAACCAAATAACTAAACTTACAGAAAATGAATTACTAGCTCAAGCTAATACTGCATTTAATGAAGCATCATATCCTCAAAATATTATAATTAATACAAAAAATCAGATTGTAAATAATACTACAGGAGAAAGCAAAATTAAGAAATTATAAAAAAATAGTTTTATATAATTTCAAAACATCTTAAAATTGAAGTAATAGTTTTTAGTAAAATCTAGTTTTTTTCTTTCTATATAGTTTAAGTTTAAATTATTTAAAAGTAAAAAACTATAATAATATCAAGCTGAAACAAAAAATAAAAATACTAGTCACAAAATACTTCAAACAACCAGTAAAAATTGATTAGCAAGTAAATCGTAAATATTTATAGAATAATCATTGTTGCTTAGATATATAAATCAAATAATCAAAAAAGGTAAAGCTAGAACTAATGCAATCAATAAACTAACTAGATAAATTAATATTTTTGAAATATTGAAGTGTAAAAAGTTCTTATATAACTCAAGTATATCTAAAAAAATTGATTTTATTAATTGTCCCATAAATATATACAATTTAAAATATAAATATTAAACTAAATTATATTTATAATGCTTACATTTGCAATTTTTTAAAACAAAAATACAATCTATATAAACATAAGGACGCTTAGCTCACAGGTGATAGGATTAATAACTTTACAACCCAACACCTATAACCTACAACCTACAACCTTTTCTAACTATGAAAAAACATGAAATAATATTTTCAATTATAAAAGTGCCGCTAGATATAGTTATCATATTTTCTAGTTTTTTTATTGCGAAACAATTAAGACTTGTTACAGATCTAATACCAAATGTAAGTCTACCAATACAAACAATTGATAATTATTCTTTATTTATATATGCTGCAATCTGAACTTTTCTATATATATTTCTCCTAATTTCTCACTCTATATACTCATCAAAAATAAGTAATTCAAAAGTTAAAGAGATACTTGATATTATAAGATACTGAATTTATGCATTTTTGTTCTTCTCTGTTTTTATATATTTCTCAAGATGATTTGTTTTAGAGCTTACTGAGATACCTAGACTTATAGTTATATATGCTTTTTTTATCTGAACTATATGAATTATTTTAGAAAGAATAATTTTAAACAATTTATGAAACTATTTGCTTAAAAAAAGAATTATCCCAAGAATAAAACTACTTTTGGTAAGCAATAAAAAAGAAAGCGAGATAAAAGAAATAATAAAAGATATAAAAAGTGCGTATATATACGAAATAATCTGATATATAAACAAAAAACACTTAAAGGATGATAAAATAAAATACCTTTGAGATTTAGAAAAAGTAAAAAAACTGTTTGAAAAGAAAAAAGTAGATGAGATACTTTATATAGATAGCGATTTTGATAAACAAGAACTACACAATTTATGGGACCTATCAAGGATATTTTGAATAAGATACAGATATATAACTAACTCTTTTGATATAACAGCTCTAAATACCAACCTCACTCTTATAAATAATATCCCTGTAATAGAGATAAAAACTACTCCTTTGGAGTCTATATGGTGAAGATTTTTTAAAAGATTATTTGATATAATTTGAAGCATAGTTTGAATAATTGTACTTACTCCTTTAATGTTAATAGTTGCCATACTAATAAAATTAGAAGATCCAAGTTGACCTGTCATATACAAAAACAGAAGGATATGACTCTGATGAAAAGAGTTTAACCTCTATAAATTTAGGTACATGAAATGGGATCATTGCGTAAAAGAGTGTTATTGAGTTAAACATGAAAAAGATGAAGCTTTGAAATATGAAAAAGAACTAATCAAAAAAATATCAACAAGAGAATGACCTCTATATAAAATAAAAAATGATCCAAGAAAAACTCGTATTTGAAATTTTATAGAAAGATACTCTATCGATGAAATTCCTCAATTTTTCAACTGTCTTATATGAAATATGAGTTTAGTATGACCAAGACCTCATCAGCCAAGAGAGATAGAAAAGTATTTAATACACCAAAAAAGAGTTTTAACCATAAAGCCTTGAGTAACTTGAATGGCTCAAACAAACTGAAGAGATAAAAATAATTTTGAAGATGAGCTTGCTTTGGATATATTTTATATAGAAAACTGGAGTTTAATACTCGATTTAAAACTTATATTAAAAACTATAACTACTTTACTCAATAGATAACTTACTTGTTAAAAATTATTATGAAAAAATTAATCTTACTTATTATAACTTTATTTTTAAGCTTAAGTTTCCACTTAAGTATTGCTCAAGAAGTAGAAAGTACATGAGCTTTGAACAATATTGAGTATACTCAAAATGTTATGGTATGAGAAACTTGGAGTATAAATCTTGATAGCTTAAGTGAGCAATTATCAAGTGAATATGCTTCAAATATACTGTTTGAATGGAGTACTACTTGAGAAGCTACAGTAACTTGAACAAGTTATGAAAAAAGCTTTGATACTTTTGGCAAAAAAAGCATCAACTTAAATATTTATAAAACTTGAAGAAATGTTAAAGAGTTGGTACTAAATAAAGAGTTTAGCTTCTTTGTTTACAAAGAAAGTATAGCATTGATTTTCGAGGATGAGCTATGAGAAAAGATTAATGAGTATATCATAAAAGCTAACGAAGCTTGAGTTTTTGTTTATAGTATCTGAACTCTAAATATAAAAGATATAGAAAAATATAATTTCTTAGAAAAAATAAACCAGTATAAAAATATTTTACCATCACCTTCTGATTATTTAGTTATATGGTGAAGTAAAGATTTTTTATTTGATACTATTTCAAAAATAAACTCTAAAATCTCAAGTGAACAGTTAAATCTAGTTTTAGTTTCATCATTTAATATAAATATTTTAGAAAGTTATTTCGGGAATTTTATCGCAAATAAGTCTTGGATAAAAACTATACTACTACTTGATGAGTGATCAAAATTTGAGGTGATAAGAACTCCAAATAGTATAGAAAACTTAGAAGTACAAATAAATAAAAACTGATATGATTATGTAAATCTAAGTGATTCTGAAGAAATAAGCCAATTTTTATTTATCTCAAAGTTTATAAATATACTTTCAAATAAATGATTTAGTACCAATAATATATATCTGATACTTATAATTCCATTTTTACTTGTTTGAGTAAGTTTCTTTAAACACTTTATCTGACTTACTCCAACTTGAACTTTGATTCCAGTTATAATTACCCTGCTTTTGTTTAAGCTATGATTAATTGCAACACTAATTATACTTCTAGTATTTTTATCTGTAAATCTTGTACTATCTAGACTTATAAGTTCTTCAAAACTTCATTATACACCAAAAGCAACTTTACTAACTATTATAAACATAGTAGTTTTAATCATAGTTCTTAATTATATGATTATTGAAGAGTTTATCCAAGTAAATATAAATGATATAATGTTTATCATATTTTTTATACTTATATCTGATAAACTTATAAGTGTTATAGTTTCTAAAGAGTTTGGAGAATATAAAGAAACTTTAGTTATTACGCTTTTATATTCAATAATTTCATATTTATTTTTAAGTATAAACCTAATCCAAACTTTTATACTAGCATATCCTGAAATGATTCTACTTCTAATCCCGATAAACTATCTTATAGGTAAGTTTACATGATTGAGAGCAACTGAGTATTTTAGATTTAGAGAGGTGATAAAAAGTATAGAGGAGTAAAAAAATTATCTATAAATTACCTTTCAAATAAAATCTTTTTTCAAAACTCCGGCAAATTTTCTACTATCATATCCCCCAGATATATGAGTTCAAAATATAAAATAGTTATCTTGTTTTAAGTATCAGTCTTTTATAAACAAAGCCAAAAAATCTAGTTCTCACTGAGTAAATCTGTAAGCTTGTCATCTAGGTGATTTAAGTATTTGAGAGTTTACTATGAGTTGATTATTTTCATAATCTACAAGAACTCTATCTCATCACAAAACTCTTACTTGTTTTACGAGTTGTCACTTGGCAGCACTCCCATAAATAACTATATCTCATCTTTCAACTTCATGACAATCATAATATCATTGTTTAACTTGAATAATTTGTCAATCACTAAAAAATGGTATCATACTTGTTCAGTTCACTTGAGTTTCAAGAATTTGATAGCATTTATTTTTTTGATATATAAAAAAAATTGTTGAAATAGAAACACAAAATATTGTAAATAATAAAAATTTTATTTTCATATAATTATGACAATACAATTAATTTAACTAATAACATATGATTTTTTGAAAAATACTCTCTAAATTTACAAAATAGAGAGTATTTTTTAAGATGTTATTTATTCCTAACGAACACAACGGAAAGCATAAGAAGCAGTGTTGGTATAGCTACCCCAACCCCCAACTGAAAGGGTTATTACCAAATAATAACCAGCATTGCTTGAGCTCGGAGTACGAGTCCAGAGAATAGTAGAATTATTAGGATTAAGTATAAAACAAGATAGTTCTTCAAAAGTTGGTAGTCTCCGACCTCATCCGTCTGTAGTTAAGTTTCTACAAGTATTTACAGCATTAGCTAAAGTAGCAGATGATTGCTGATCAGATATCTCACTTGGGCAGGTTGTAGAGCCTCCTGCTGCTCAGACTTGAGCATCTACATAAGTCTTCACTGCATTTTGACTTGGGACTTTAGTGTTGGAAGTTCAGAGAGTTGTAGTAGTATCTACAAAACCTGGTATCACGATAGTTCAAACTCTTACTACTTCAGTTTTTAATTCATTCCATAAAGTAGCTGTTAATGGTGTTTCTGTTGTCACATCATCTGTCCAACCACTTGCGTAAACTACAATAGCTATAACTGTAAAAGTAAAAACTCCTGCCGAAATCATACTTTTTATTGATGATTTCATTATTTGTTTTAAAAAGTATTTCATAATAATTATTATTAAAAATTAAAAAGTTTTATAAAATAAATAAATTAATGGTGGTCATATATTTGTATTCATATTATAGTAATAAAAAATTAGTCTCCAAAATAACATGTTCAATCAAATTTAAAATCTCAACTAAAATCACAAGTTGTTGAGCTAGTTGAGGAATCATTTGTACTTGTTATTATATTAGCTCAGTTTCATAATACTATACTATCTATTAAAGCCACTAGTTGGTTTATTGTTGTTTTGCTTAGTATATTTGAGTAAATAGCTTGTGATTGTAAATCAGATCAAGAGTAGGCTTCTTGAATCTTTTGTGCTAGTGCTACTTTTTGGTCATCAGTTGAAGTTAATGTGATTTTTCATCAAGTGTATACGGATAGATTTAAGTTTGCTATAGCTCAAGTTGATTGTGTTATACTTGTTCAGATTTGTGGTAAGTTAGTTCAGTTTGTTACTATTTGTGATTTTATATTTGTTTCATCTAGTATGATTCAAGTACCAGACACTTCTGCATTTATTATACTTGGTAATGGGATATAGTAGTTTGTTGTTTTTACATATATCTTGTTATATGTACCTGTTACTTTTGGTTTATATGATTCATTTGCTGCTTGAGTTTGTGAAATAAGCCCTCACCTAAGCTCTCCCATAGGGAGAGGAATAGAAATATTTGTAGCTACTCCCTCTCCTTGATAAGGAGAGGGTTGGGGTGTGGTCATTACTATAACTCACTCATATATTACCAATATCTCATATTCATTTTTTTTAGCTGTTATTGAGTATATATATTGTTCATTCGTTAACGGATCTAGTGGTATATCACTTAGATTTCATACTTCTTTATATGGTGAGTCTCAAAATGTTCATTGTAAGTACACTGTTTCTCATGAGTATGATACAGTTTGAGGGTTTTCTGGTTCTGGGTATATTCTATTTTTTATTAAATATAATTGTAATGATTTATCTATATTTTTTACATCACTTGCTCTAACAGAGTTTCTAGCATCTTGAGAGTATCATGATAGTGATATAAAGGCTATAGTTGCTAGGATTGCTAGGACAGTAATTACTACAATTAGTTCTACTAGAGTGAAAGCTTGTTTGTGTTTTTTCATTGATTTAAAACTAAAAAAGATAATACTAGTATTATCTTTTTTAATGTACAAGTGTCAAAAGTTTTTATTCTTTTTAAATTGACAAAGAGTTAATATACATTTATTCTTATTTTTATTTTTACTTATAAATTATCTCAACTTCTCTTTCATCTTCATTTTCTGTTTTGTTAAGCTTTATCTCTATATCTGGTTTATAGTAATCTTCTATTATCTCTGGCCATTCTATAAGTATAACTCATGAGTTGTTATCAAGTATTTCTTCACCTCATATTGCAAAAAACTCATCATAGTTATCTAATCTATATAAATCAAAATGATAGTTTTCATCATATTTATTATAATATGTATAAGTTGGGCTTGTTATTTCTTTTTTTATTCAGAGTAAATCGTTTAAAATATATTTAGATAAAGTTGTTTTTCATGCTCATAAATCCCCTTTTAAAAATATAATACAGGGTCTTTTTATATCCAAATTAAGTGAACTAATATTATTTAAAACATATTTTTTCTTCATATCTACAAAAATTTACTACTAAAATTTGCGTTAATTGTTTTTTTAGTATATAATTAAATTAATAAATTTATTTAATAATTAACATGTAGTTTATGGAAACTCTAATAGAAGTAAATAAAAAAGAAGAAAATTGAATCATTATTTTTGAATTTACTTGAGAGCTTGATGAAACAAATGCTGATAAAACTTTTACATCTATATATAATGAAGTTGGTGATTTTAAAAATAAAAAAATTATTTTTAATTTAAAAGGTTTAAAATACCTAAACTCTAAATCAATAGGTTATATAGCAGATATATTCTCAAATATAGAAGATAATGATAGTCAAATGTATATCTCTGACTGTGATGAAGGAGTTAAAGATGTACTTGAACTTGTAGGTATAACTACTATAATACCAACTGTTGATACAGAAGAAGATGCAAAAGCAAAAATGAAATAAATGCTAATTAAAAATAAGTATTAGATTAAATTATCTAATACTTATTTTTTTATTGTCGTTCTATCCAAACATCGTAATCAAAATGATACTAACTTACAAATTCCTTTAATCTCAATTCAAACTCAGCTAAACTAAAATCTCCTGCTCTTTTTTCACAATCTCCTTTCATCTCTAAACACTTTTCTGGAGTAAGTTTATTTATAGCTTCTACTATATCTTCTATCCTTGCATCTTTATCTATTAAGTAACCAGTTTTTCAGTCTATAATAGTTTCTTTTAATCATCAATCATTTACTCATAAAACTGGTTTTCAAGCTGCCATACTCTCAACTGGACTCATACCAAAGTCTTCATCAATTGGTATGTAAATAGTAGCTATACAGTTCCCTACATAATCAGTAAATCATACATTTCAAGGAAGTGTAACAAACTTTATGTTTGAGCATCAACTAGCTAAATCAAATACCTTTTGTCTTTGAGGATCATTTTCTCAGTAAATAACAACAAGTTTTTTATCAAGCATATTTTTAAAAGCTTCAACTATCTTATCTACTCTTTTAGCATCACTAAGCCTTGCAAAACTCAAGTAATAATCTCATTGTCATTTATATCTAAATAAATCTAAATCTACAGGTGGGTATAAAACATGAGCATCAATTCATAAAAATTTCTTAATCCTTTTTTGAGTATTTATAGAGTTAGTTAAAATTAGATCCATTTGTCTCACATCTCTTTCATACATCTTTTGAAATACAAAACAAAAAAGCTTAAAAGCTGGTTTGATGATAAAAGGTACTTTTTGTAGATATAACTCGTGTAAATCATAGATATATCTAGGTGGAGTATGACAATAATAGATTTTTTTAGTGTTTTCTCTACAGTTTCTAACAGCACTTATAGAGTCACCTGAAAATATAATAGTATCATAATCTCTCAAAAATTGTGTCTTAAACAAAAATGCAAACTTTAGTTTTATATGTCTAAACCCTTTTTTAAATATCTCATTTGATAGTGAAATCATCTTTCACTTAAATCACTCTTTTCTCAAGTCAAAACTTCCTTCACTAAAAAAACCAGATGCTATATCAGCACATAGTGTTTTTCACATCATCATTATAAGCCTTTCTCAACCTCATTTATAGAGAAAAGTGTCATGGAGTATTAGGATTTTGTTTTTCATATATTTGTATTATTACAGCAACTAATCAGAGTATAAAATATGAGAAAAATAAGTCAAATAAAAAAGCTACTTTACACAGTAGCTTAAAAAATAAAATTTAAATCTTTAAATATTATTTACATAAACAACTCAATTAGGTGCGTCTTTGTTAAGTATTTGTGCAAATTTCTTAAGTTTAGCTTTTATTTCATTATTTGAAACACTATATAACAATTTAACTTGATCTATTAAATAATTTAAAAATCTTCAATATTTATAATCTTTTTTATTTTCATAATTTTTAATATGAGTATGTAATGCTCATAAAAACACAATAAACCATTGCTGTTTTTCTTCAAATGTTTTTCAAAAAGGTTCATTATAAACAGTTATTAAGGAACCATCTAATATACTAATTACTTTAAATATCATTTCATTTGCATAACTATCTTCTTGAGTCTCACTAGCAAGTTTGTATAAGTTTCAAATTAATATTTCTATACACTTTTCTCATTCACATCAATTTCACTCTTCAAGCAATCTAAATAATCTATCATTAAAATCACCTCTAACTTGATTAGTTTCTAATTCTGTTCATTGATATTCAACTCACCTATATTTTTCTCACTCTACGCCCATATGTAAATAGTTAAGATATAATACAATTTCGCATTGTATATTATAGCCCCCTATTTGTCAATAGTTTTTTTAACATTTTTTTAACATGCTTGTTTCATTTTTGTATACAAAAAAAAGAAACTGTAAATTAAAAATGAATATTCTTTAACCTTTTAAATACATCCTTACTCAAAAGCTTCTCCAAAAGCTCCTTATCTCACCTTTTCATACAATCTCTCACCAAAGTAGAAGAATAATAACAAGTCTCTCAATTATGGATAAAACATAAAGTTTTCCTACTGTACTCTACAAAGTTTATACTTTTAAATCCTAACTCTTTTTCAAACTGTTTAAGTACTTTTATAGCAGAATCATTTTCAAAGTCTCAACCATAAAATGAGATTTCTTTAAACTCTCAAGCGTGTTTTAAAACTATTTCTCTTATCCTAACTACCCAATCTAAATCACTTTCTGTATCTTCTAAGCCTTCTAAGACAAATGAATGTCCAGGAAAATTTGATTTTAACATTTCTCATCTTTCTTCTACTCAAAATGGATTATTTTCATCAATCATATTTGCAGAGCCCAAAATAACTATAGTTTTATCATCACTCTCTAGAGATTTTTCTATAGTGTTTATATGTCACTTATGAGGAGGATTTAACCTACCGATAAATACTCAGATTTTCATGAACAAAATAAAAAAGTAAACTTAAAATTAAGTTTACTTTTTTTGATTTTATTTTCAAGCTAATGTTTTTTTATATAAAAGGCTATAATTTTCAAACAAAAGTTTTATTATTACTCAACTTCTGCTATTTTTAAAAAACTCTCTGGATCTAAACTTGCTGATCAAACTAAGAATCAGTTTACATTTTTTATTGATATAAGTTGTTTAGAATTATCTGGTTTTACACTTCAACCATATATGATACGACTTTCATCGTTTCAAACCAATTCTCTTATATAATCATGTATCTCCTCTATATATTCTGGAGTCGCAGTTTCTCATGTACCTATTGCCCAAACTGGTTCATAAGCTATATCTACTTTTGATACATCTTCTACTCACCAAAGACCTTCTATAAGTTGTATCTTAAGTACTTCTTTTGTTAGTCACTTATTTTTTTGTTCTAGACTTTCTCAGATACATAATATAGGTCTTATACGATGAGAAATAGCTGCTTTTACTTTTTTATTTATAAATTCATTTGTTTCATTGAAATATTGCCTTCTCTCAGAGTGTCATATAATAACATATGTGCAATTTAATTCATTTAACATACTTGGAGAAATCTCTCAAGTATAAGCTCATGATTCCTCAAAATACATATTTTGAGATCAAAGATTTATACAAGATCATTCAAGAAGTTCTGATGCAATTCATAGTCCTGAAGTAACAGGTGCTATCATCAAATCTATATGTAAAAAACAAGCATATTTTGATTTAAAAACCTCAAGATATTCTTTAAGCTCTTTTGTAGATTTATTCATCTTGAAATTAGCTCAAATTAGGTATTTCATAAGATTAAGATTAATAAATAAGACCTCATCCCAACCTTCTCCTTTGGAGGAGAAGGAGCAAGGAAAGTTCTATTCCCCTCTCCTCACAAAGGAGAGGGGTTAGGGGTAAGGTTTAATAAGCAATTACTTTTTCATTCATAAAATTTTTTATACCAGTTTCTCATAGCTCTCTACCATATCAGCTGTCTTTTATACCTCAATATGGTAAAAATGGATATGAAGTTGGTATCTTGTTCCAGAAAACACTACCAGATTCTAATCTAGAAGCAGCATATTCAAATTTTGCTTTGTCATCTGTAAATACTCAAGCTGTTAATCCAAATCTAGAACTATTTGCAAGTTCTATAGCATGATCTGTATCTTTAGCTTTTATAACAGCAGCTATTGGTCAAAAAGTTTCTTCATCAAATAAGCTCATACCTGGTACTACATCACAAACTACAGTCGGTTCAAAATAAAATCATCATGAACTACTTCCTCTACCATTGGGAGAGGACTGAGGTGAGGGCTGTATTCTCTTTCATCAGATAAGAAGTTTTGCTCCAGTTTTCATTGATTTACTAACTAGAGTTTCTAAATCTCATAATGCATCTTCTTTTGCAAGTGGTCATACTTTTGTTTCACTATCAAATGGATCTCAAACTTTTAACTCTCAAAATGCTTTTGCTAGTTTTTTACAAAACTCTTCATAAAGCTCTTCTACAACTATAAGTCTTTTTGAGCTATTACATTTTTGACCACAACTTGATAATCTTCATGTTACAGCTAATTCAACCGCTTTATCTAAGTTAGAAGTATCAAGTAGTATAAAAGGATCAGATCAACCAAGTTCTAAAACAGAAGGTTTTATATATTTTCAAGCTAGAGAACCTATGACTCTTCAAGCTTTATCTCAGCCAGTTATGTTTGTTCATCTGACACTTGGATGAGAAATTATATACTCAGACTCTGACGCTGAAATCTCTATATTTTGATAAACTCACTCTGGAAATCAAGCCTGTAAAAATAACTCTTCTATTTTTCTAGCTACTCAAACTACATTTGAAGCATGTTTTGATAAGACAACATTTCAAGCAAGTATGTTTGGTGCTGCATTTCTAAATACTTGATTATATGGGAAATTCCACGGACTAACTGTATAAACTATTCACATAGACTCATAAACTATCTGTCCAGTAATACCTCATTCATTAAACTCTTTTGGAGATATCCAGTTTTCAAAATTATCAGCAGTATATAATATACCAGCAGCTGATTTTGATACATCTCAAAGTGCTCATGAATATAACATACCCATCTCTTGTGTATCAAGTTTAGCTAGCTCTTCTTTATTTTCTAACATCAAACTTGCTAACTTTTTAAAAAGAGTTTTTCTTTCTTCAAAGCTTGTATTTTTCCAATAAGCGTAAGCATTCTCAGCTTTTTTTATTTTTTTATCTAACTCTTCTCTTGAAATATAATCATAAGAGTACAGTTCACTTCAATCAGCTGGATTTATTATTTTTGGCATAGATTAAAAAGTTAGTTTTAAACCAAGAAAGTATTATATAAAAAAATAATTATATGCAAAATTATTTTTTTATCTTTCTTTTCAAATCATTTAGTTTATTTAAAGCCTCTATTGGAGTAAGACTATCTACATCTAGAGTTTTAATTTCCTTTTCTATAGCAGATTCTTTAAACACTTCTTTTTCTATAATCTGGATTTCTGGTACTGTAGCTATTCTTTCTCCCTTTGGGGGAAAGTTAGATAGGGGGATTTCTAACTGATTTCCTCATGTATTAGAGTGTTCAAGTTCTAGAGTTTTTAACATTTTTCTTGCTTCTGTTAAAATCTTGTTAGAAACTCAAGCCAATTTTGCCACTTCTATACCAAAAGATTTCTTGATTCAACCAGGAATTATTTTTCTTAAAAAAACTAAATTATCCTCGTTTTCCCCTACAGCAACAGAAAAGTTACTGACTCAATCTAGACTTCTTGCTTTATCGATAAGCTCATGATAATGCGTAGCAAACAAAGTTTTAGCTTTTATATTTTCATGATTTTCTTTTAAAATAGCCCAAGCTAAACTCATACCATCATAAGTACTTGTTCATCTTCCAACTTCATCGATGATAACAAATGATTTTTCTGTCGAATTATTCATTATATTTGCAACTTCTTGCATCTCAACCATAAAAGTTGATTGTCAGAAAAATAGATTATCTTGAGCTCATACTCTTGAAAATATCCTATCAGTTAATGGAATTCTAGCTTCTCTAGCAGGAACATAACTACCTATATGAGCAAGTAATATAATAAGAGCATTTTGTCTTAGATATGTTGATTTACCTCACATATTTGGTCATGTGATTATATGAACAAAGCTTTTATTATTTAAATCTAGGTCATTGCTTATAAAATCTCTTTCTATTTGTTCAACTACCGCATGCCTTCATCATTTTACATTGAGATCATATGTAGTAGTCATAGTAGGTTTAGTATAATTATTTTTATATGCAACTCTAGCAAGTCCTGAAGTAAAATCTAAAAAAGCGGTTTTTGTGCTTAGCTCTTTTATCTCTTTATATGAATCAAGTATTTCCTCCCTAACTTCTTGAAATAATTTATATTCTAATTCTGCTAGAGATTGTTCTGCCTCAACAAATTTAGTTTCAAAATCTTTTAGTTCAAGAGTTATATATCTTGAAGCATTTACTAATGTTTGTTTTTGTATAAAACTATCTGGGATTTTTCAGGTTTGAGATCTTGGTACTTCTATAAAATATCAACTTACATTTGTAAACTTGATTTTAAGTGTTGAAATTCATGTTTGTTCTATAAGTAATGCTTGATAGTTTGCAAGCCAATCTTTTGAGTTTATAAGCACATCTCTATACTCATCAACTTGCTTATTATATCAACTCGCAATTATATTTCCTCATGTCAAAAGCAAATCAGCATCATCTTTTATAGATAAATCTATCAAATCAATTAATTTTTGAATATGTTCCAAAATATGACATTTAAAAAGTTAATTTAACAAATATTAATTTAAATAAGTTTTTTGTAAAGAAAAATTGAAATTTAGATAATAATATATATTCTAAAAAAGATTAATTTTTATTTCACAATTCATAAATCAGAAAAATGATAAAAGTAAAGGCTTCAGACAATATCTATGATATAATTTATAAAATAGAAAAAGATTTAAGTATAGCTTGAACGTGAAAATCACTATCAAAGATAATACTTGAAATCCCTTTTTGACATCCTGTTTTACATAACTACTTAGCCTTAAAAAGTCTAAAAAATAAGGCTTGAGATAAAAAGCTTATAATAACAACTACTGACATAGCTTCAAAAAAAATATGAAAAGAACTTTGAATAAAATATACAATTATAAAAGATAAGTGATTTATAGAAGATGATAAAAATATATTAAAGTATAATTATACATTTTTTGAATATTTTAAGTATGAAATAAAAAAATACATTAAAAAATTTATATATATATTTAGCAAAAATAAAAAAATAATTGATTCTACTAAATACTATCAAAAATATTACAAACAAAAATCAAATATAAGCTTATTTTTAGCGTTGTTAACTTTAACAATTTTTATATTTTTATATATCTTTTACTTTGCATTAAATAATACAAGTATTTATATTACCCCAGCAATAAGGGTCCAAACTAAATCATTAAACTTTACATTTTCTGAGAATGAAAATGATAAAATTTTTTGAAATAAAGAAGAAAAATTATTAAAAATTGAAAAAACTATAAATTTAGAAAAAGAATTTAATACTACTTGAATCAAACAAGATGAAAGATATAGAGCAACATGAGAAGTAGAATTTATAAACAATTATACTGATGAGGTAAAACTTAGGCCATCAACTAGACTTTTATCAAAAGAATGAATTACATATGAGATTACCAACTGGATTACAGTTCCATGAGCAAAGAAAAACTGAGCTTGAGATTTAATTCCTTGAATTACAAAAGCTGTAATAAGATCAAAATTAATAGATAATAAATGACTTTTTATCTGAGAAAGATGAAATCTTAGTCAAACTTGAGTTATATTATCAATCCCTTGATTAGATAATACCGATATAAAAATGCATGCAAATACTATAACTCCTATAGTTTGATGAAAAGATGAATACATAAATATAGTTGCTGAAAATGATGAAGAAAATGCAAAAAAGTTGATGATAGAAAAGCTACAAAAACAAGCTATTGAAGAGATTTATAGTGAAATAGCTATTCAAAACGAAACAAATAATATTACTTTTAAAGTATTAGATATAGATAATATTTATACATTTAAAGATATAGAAATAGAAATTTTAAATAATCTAACTACCTGAGAAGAACTTAAATCATTTAAAGTAAAATGAAAAATAACAGCTTATACATATGCTTACAATATTAATTCAATAATAAGTAAACTTAAAACTGAAATAGAAGCTTGAATAATTCCTGAAAAAGAAAAAATACTTTTTATAAATGATAAATCAATAAGAATTTCAAATATAATAAATAAAGAGGAAAAACCCTTTTCTCTAAGAGCAACTATTGAAATAGAAGTATTTCTGTCGCACAACTTTGAAAATGAGGATGATAACTATGTTCAAAGACTAAAAAATACTATTACATGATTAAGTAAAGAAGAAGCAGAAAAAATACTTATAAATGAATCAAAAATAAGTAATGTAAAAATAGACATAAACCCATTTTTCTTAAAAAATGTATCAAATTTCTATAACAATATTAGATTTTTTATAGAAGAATAAATAAAATTTTTAAGTATTAAGTTTTCAGTCAAAAAAATAAAGTAGCAGAGCTACTTTATTTTTTTGTAGAAAATTATGATTAGCATATAAAACATAAAATTTCCTATTTATCTAAGCATATATTACATTCTTGTTCTTTTATCATATCTCAAAATAACTTATAGAAAAAATCTCTTACAACTCTTGATTCTCTATAAAATCAATCATCAACTTTTTCAAGTCGATAAAGCAAATCTAGATAAGGCTCTTTTTTTAACATCTTATTATAATCTTCGTGAGTATATAAAAGTCATCAAATATAAACTGAGAAAATCTTAGTAAAATCTAACTTAACTCTAACATATTTCAAAAAACTTAGATATATTTCTTGATAATTATCTATTTCTAAAAGAGGTAAAAATCTAACTCCTACTTGCCACCCGGTATCTAGTAGTTTATTTATAGCTTCAAGTCTGGCATCAAGAGAACATGTTTTTAATTCATATTTATTTATTACTTCTAAAGGATTCAATGAAAATGCTATTTCTATATTTTTTGATACATTTAACTTTAACATATTTCATATATTTACAGATTTTGTTCTTATTTCCATTTTTACATTTTCTAAACTATCAAAAAATGGAATAAACTCTTTTGTAAAATCAGTGAGATTATCTATAGCTAAGTTATCAGAATAATCAGAACTATAAAACCATATAGTTTCATTACCCTCTCTTTTTTTTACAAGTTCCAATATTTGCTTTTTTATATCTTCATAGTTAACAAATATAACTAAATCATTATTTTTAAAAGCTCATTTTAAATAACAATACTTACAATCAAAAATACAATTTAATGAATTTTTTAAAAAGTATCATTTTCATTTATGTCAATATCAATCTGGAGCTTCTAATATAGCATTATTAGCTCATGCAATAATTATATTTTGATCTCTTTTTCATGCTATACTTTTATCAAAAATATTTTTATGGTTATCTATTTCTAAAACTTTAGCACTTTTGTATTTAGCTAGGATTTTTTTTGTTATAGAATTATCTAAATATTTTTTTTCTATATAAATTATCATCTTTTTTATTAAATTTTAATTTTAATAATTATACAAAAAATGTAAAAAATATAAATTTTATTTTATAAGAAATTTAAATTGACTTTATAAAAATCTTAAATATAAAGTGGCAGTATTTAAAAATAGACATAATTAAAAATTTAAAATGTTCAAATCAGCAAAATGATTAGCTAGTAATATACACAATGAAAATAGAAAAAAAGAATTTAATGATGGTTTAACACAAGATGATGTTGATTCTTTACTTTTTTGAATTGATAATTTTGAGGATAACGAGATTGGGAAAAAATCATATGACTTATATGAAACAACATCACATCTGATAAAAGATCAAGTACATGAGCTTACATATAAACCATTAAAACCTGAATCTCAAAAAATAATAGAACAGAAAAAAAATAGAAATTTCCGTATATTACCAAACGAATCTATAGAATTCCCTAAGGGATTTAGATATAATTGAAAAATCATTAAATTACATTTATATATAGTAAGTAGACATGCTTTTTATATTCCAGAAGATATATATAAAAAGGTAAAATCACATATCCATGGAGATAAAAGATTTTTTACAAGAAGGGAGTTTGATGAGATATTAGAATATATAGAAAAAAAATACTGATTAAATAAAAGAGATATTCATAAAAGATAATATCTCTATTTTATTTTTGTTTATTTTTAAAAACTGATCTCAATCTTAGTTCAATCTCAAACTTTACTTGAAACTTTTATAGTCCACTTATACATTTTTGCAATATTTTGGACTAATGATAATCATATACCAAATCATTTAGAGTTTCTTGATTTATCAGCTTGGTAAAATCTATCCCATATTTTTTCTTTATCTTCATCTTTAATTCCAATTCAACTATCTTCTATAATTAGTTTGTTTTTATTTAATTCTACTTTTATATTTCATCATTTTTTATTATATTTAACAGCATTTGCTAATAGATTACCAAAAAATATATAAAAATACTCTCTATTTGCACTTAATTTAAAATTACTTTTTACATTGAAACCTACATCAATTTCTTTTTTTTCTATTTCTTTATTATAATCCTTTATAATTGCATTTATCTCTTCTTCTAAGTTTAAATCTTGTTTTTTTGAAGTTATATTTATATCTGATAATTCAACAAGTCAGTCGATAAGTTTATTTAATCTTTTTATCTCATCAATAGATTCTTTTGTCAGATTTTTATCGTATTTTTTCAATTCATGAAGTAGTTGCAGATTTGAAATAATAACTGAAATAGGAGTTTTTAATTCATGTCCAGCATTGTGGATAAAATCCTGCATATCCTTTAAATTTTGTTCAAGTGGCTCCAAGTTTTTATTTACAAACTGATATCATATATAATAAAGTAAAGCTGAAAATAAAAATGTTAGAAGTATAAAACCAGACAAATCTCTCAAGTAATCTATAAAGCTATACCTAAGATTTTTTATAAAAATTACATCATATTCTGAAAAAATATCTTTTAACTGTATCTTTTTAATTAAATATCTATTTTCCTGATCTATTTTATTATAATCATCCTCTTCTAACTGCTTTTCTATAAAACTGACACTAACATCTTCTACCACGTTATTAAAAATAAGATTTCTAGAATTTTTATCAATTACAAGTAAACTTACAAAACTTTCTTCATTTCAGAGTCATTTTTGTAATTTCTGTCATTGTCTCAGTTTAAATAACCTCTTTCATACATCAAATGTAGTTATAAAATCATTTATAGAAATAAACCTGTTTTCAATTGAACTTGTTACTAAATTAAAGTTTTGCTTTTCTTCACTTATATATGCATAATACTTAGTTGAAAAAAATACAAATTCTAAAAATACTGCTATAAAAAATACCAGTAAAGTAAAAATAACAGTTAATCTTTTTTTCATGCTATCTAGATTATTTTTTTTCATTTATATTTTTATTATTTTATCATATAGCCTACTCATTTTTTTGTTTCAATCAAATCTCTATCAAGTTTTTTTCTTAAGTATCATATATATACATCAACTGTTTTACTAAACATAAAATCTCAACTAAACTCTCACCATACTTTTTCATAAAGTTCTTGTCTTGTAACTGCTTTTCATTTATTTTGTGCTAAATACTTAAATAAATCAAATTCAAGGTGTGAAAGTTTAATCTCTTTTTTTCACTTTTTTACTTCCACTTTATCCAAGTCAATATAAAAATCTCAAACATGAATTAAATTTGATTTATTTTTTAAATTTCTTCTAGTTAAAGATTTTATCCTAGCAAGTAACTCTTCATAATCAAATGGTTTTATTAAATAATCATCTGCTCCAGACTCAAGTCAAGTTACTATATCATCTTTTGATCACATAGAAGTTAGCATGATTATCGGAGTATCTTTTTCTTTTTTTCTCAACTCTTTACAAACTTCTAGTCAATTTATTTCAGGAAGATTTATATCTAAAACAATAGCATCATAATACTTAGTTGAAGCTTTGTAAAGTCCATCTTTTCATTCCAAACTAGCTTCAGCTTGTATGTTTTTAAGACTAAGGTACCTGATTATATTTCTTGAAAGAGATAAATTGTCCTCTATCACAAGTATTTTCATAATATTTTTTTAAGAAGAATATTTGCTAGTAATAGTATATATAAAAATTAAGAAAAGAGTAAGAAAAAATAAAGTTCTACAAATTGTAGAACTTTATTTTTATCTATGCATACCAAATCCTCACCTTGTAAATCATCTTCCCTGCACCACTTTTCAAGTAAAACTTGATTTAAGTTCATCATGTTTTGCTTGCTCTTCGACTGTTAACTCGTCTCAAACTCTAAGCTTATCCATCAAAGCTCTTAGTTCCTGTCTTTCAGCTCTTTTTTGTTTAATTTCTTCAAGTATAACTTGTTCCTCAGCACTTAAAGAATCTCCATTTATAAGTTTATCTATTACGGATTCATGAGCATCTCTCTCAGCTTTTTTTACTTCCATCTGAGCTTGTATTTCTGCTTTTTTTTGTTCAAAGAAAGCTTGTCTTTCCTCAGTAGTCATCGATTCTAAAGATGTTTTTTCTTCCTGTGTAAGTCATTTCATAACTCAATCTTTACCTTTTGTAAAACCTTTTGGATGCAGTTGATATTTTAATTCATCAAGCTTAGCTTGTTCTTCTGTAGTTAAAGTTTCTCAAGACCTGACTTTTTCCATAAGCTCTCTGATTTCAGTTCTATTTTCCTGAGAAAATGATAAAAAATTTGCACTAGTAGATCATACTAATCATACAGTAGCAAGAGTTGCTAATACGATAGTTGCTAAAACCTTGTTTTTCATAAGACATTTATTTTAAAAATTAAAATTGTAACGTATGTTACTCTCTTAATTGTATGTTTCTAAATTAAGAACTAAATAAGAAATTAAAAACTTTCAAAGTAACAAAAAAAAACTTGATTTTTAAAGGCATTCTGCTAACATAAAAGATGTTTTATTTTATAATTTTTTTATTATGAATACTCCAATACTTTTTATAACTCAACTATTTTGAGTTTTGCTTACTATCATATGAATATCTCTTTTATTTAATGGAAAATTTTTAAAAAAAATGGTAAAAGATTTTTCTGATTCAGAATCTATTGTTTTCATTTCATGATTTGTTGCTCTAGTATTTTGATTTTATGTAGTATCAAATACTAACTCATTTGAAAATTCTATTCTTGTTATTTTAACAATACTTTGATGGATAATAACTATAAAATGAATAGTTCTACTAATCTTCCCAAGACAAATGCAAAAAATAGCATTAAGTATGAAATGAGCTCTGAGACTTAGTCCTTTGTACTGAGTTATCTACATAATACTATGACTTCTATTGACTTACAACTGATTTTTCGTATAAAGATTTGACAAAACAAACAAAAAATATACACTTCAATCTGCTAGTAAAGCATTCACCGGCTAGGCTCTCTTTTAGCAACAACCCCCGCATTAGCATTCTTGCTAAAATTGTAGAGTAAGAGGTCCGATACCTCACTAGCCACCAGATTCGGAGTGTAGCTCAGCCCGGTAGAGCGCCGTACAATGTACGGAGGTCGGGGGTTCAAATCCCCTCACACCGACCAATACATCTTTACAGGACTCATAATAAAAATAATGTATGTCCTATAAAGAACACAAAAAAAACCTGCTTTACGCAGGTTTTTTTTTCTAAAAAACTTACTTTAATTTTTTAGAAAAAATCAATTTTACTTTTTCAAATCAAACAAGTGAAAGAATTGATTTTTTTGTAACTCTATCTTTCCAAGCTAAAAATGGTAAATAATTAGAAAAATAATTAAGAATATGTCTCATTTATAATTAATAATTAATAAAAAAATTTAACTAAGAGTTTATAGTTAAAAATATTAAAAATACAAAGTTTTATACAAAAAAAGTTAATTTTAAAAATTAACTTTTTTTGTTATGCTACCTCTATTACTCTATCTACACCAAAAAAATACTTTTTATAACTTATCATATATTTGAAATGGACTAGTAACAAATCTACATAATCTACAAGATAAGCATTAAATTCATCTCAATAATTTTCATTTCATAATTCATCTCTACACTCTTCAAGAGATCTTATTACTTCCAAAATTTCGCTTTTTGTAAGTTTATGATCTGTGTGCGGAGTAAAATCTATCATATATATTCACTCTTGATTAATTGCAGGAAGTGTAAACTTACTAAATAAATAAAAAGGTTCTTTGAGTCTAAACTTAACAATATCTTTTATAGGTTTTCAAGTTTTTGTTTTTGAACCTACATGATCTCTTCTGATTATTCTTTGAAAAGCCATCTCTAGCCTTGGATATACCATCATCTTTATAACATCAAGTGCTATATTTTGCATCTGACTAACTAAATCATCAGTTAATTGAAAAGCGTTGACTCAATCAATAAGCATAAGTGAACCTTTAGATGTATCTTTTCATATTACTTTAAATCTAGATAATGCAGCATTTGCCTGCCTCTCTTCATCAGTTTTTAAATATACTGGTTTATCAAATTCAAACTCATTTGAACTTTCTAGATATTGTCTCATAAAAGAGATTGCCTTCCCATCATCTGAAAACATTTCAATAAAATTTTCCATTGATTGTAACATCTCACTACGTCTTTTAACTCATATTTCTTTAAAAAAAGCATCAAGCATAACATATAAAACATGTGTTTGTGTAGGGGCGTGGATATCTCACAATAAAAATTCATTAGGATCTCAGTTTTTTCTCCTCAATTTTATAGCCATATATTTTGCTAGTGCCTTTAATGCTCATCATTTTCATGCTCAAGGACCTCAGGTTAAAGCTAAAGCAACTTGTCTATCACATTTTTTTGCTATAGAAAGTATATCAAATACTTGGCTTGATATAATCTCTTGGCTATCAGAATGAATAATTCCACCTTTGTCATGTATCTCTGAAATTCTACCTGACATTGTTTCAATCAATGACATCAAAAAAAATTAAAAATATATAATACTTACTTTTTATAGCGAATATTATACATTTTGCAAATATATTTTTTAATATTTTATATATTTTCTAAAATATCTAACATCTTATCCCATGCTCTGTCTCTTGCTTGCATTTCAGTTTCACTTGCCCCTGATGTTTCTCCTGTTCTCATGAAAGCGTGTCATGCTCCATTATAAATCTCATAGTTAAAAGTTTTTTGATTTTGCTCCATATAGTTTATAGTATCTCCCAAAGTTGAATTTACTCTTGTATCATCTCATCCATAAAATCAATATACAGGAGCTTCTATTTCATCATATACATTTTCATCTTCTGGGGCAGTTCAATAAAATACAAGTACTGCATCTAAATCACTTGCCTGAGTTGCAAAGTTAAATGCTTGGATTCATCACCAACAAAATCAAACTACAGCTATTTTTCAATTAGAGGCATCAATTCAACCTGCATAATCTTGCACAGCCATTAAGTCAGAAGTAATTGTTTCCTGTTCAATTGAGTAAAGAGCTTTCGTCGCTGCATCTTCAGTTTCAAAATCACTTGTTTCTTGCATATTTTCACTGTATCATGACAATAAGTCAGGTGCAACTACTATATATCACTCTGCTGCCAGTTTATCTGCTATATTTCTTACCCAATCAGTCAATCATTTGTTTTCATGTATCAAAAGTACAACGCTACTATTTTCATCACTTTCAGGATATACAACCCATGTATTAATAGTTTTTCAATTATTATCAATTTGTACCCATTCTTGGTGACGTTCTGATTTAGATAAATCATCTATATCATTTGTTTGTCATGTATTTGTAGTTCATGTAGTTCAGGTTTGAGTTCAATTTTGCATATTATCATTGGCTGTACATCAAACTATAAACAAGCCAAGAAGCAAAAAAATAATTATTTTTTTCATAATCAAACAGTTAAATAATAAGTTAATAGAACCTTATATTATACTTTATAATTTAATTATTTCAATAAAAATTTAATCTTTTAAAAGTAAATCTACCAGCTTATTTACTCTGTCTTTATAGTGAGTATCTATCTCCTCTTTTGGTTTTTTAAATAACTCTTGTACTCAAGAAAAATAAACCGAATATTGATTCACAACTAATCATAACTCTATTAAAACTGGTTTTATATTTTCTATCCCTCTAACTCAACCAAATATTCATTTTGATACTCAACAAAGTCATACTTTTTTTCGTTTATATAAAGTATATTCTTGATCAAGTAATATTTTTAGTTCCCCGGGATAACCGTGATTGTATTCAGGAAATACAATTATAAATATATCTGTTTTATCAACTAGTTTTCCCCAATTACTTATAATAGGATTGTTTTCCCAAGGAGCAATTGTACGACCATAAATATACTCTTTTACATTTACAAAAGTCACATCAATATCACTTCTTTCTTTAAGTGTTTCACATACATAACTTGCGACTTTTTGTGACCAGTTTCAGTCACGAGCAGTTCCAAGGATAACAGTTATGCTTTTTTTATCCATATGTAAAAATTAGAGGATAACTTATAATTATACTCTTCTAGAAAAAATATCAAAAAAATAATTCCAATTAATTTGGAATTATTTTTTTATCTACCTCTTATAATTCTTATAAGAAGCACTATAATAGCAATTACAAGAAATATATGAATAAATCATCAAATAGTATATGCACTTACAATTCAAAGAAGCCAAAGAATTATAAGTATGACTGCAATAGTTTCTAACATAATAGTTTTTTAAGAAGTAAATAAAACCTATAATTATAACTTTTAAAAACTATTTAGCAAATATTTAAGTAAGCTTAAAAATTCTTGACATGATAAACTTTATTGTTATATTTCATTTGCTTTTAAAGTTCTACTACGGGAGGCAACTATGACTTGTACAACATGCATTTACAAAGAGCATTGTTCTAATGAACACAAAAAAGGAGAGGCAAAGCCTCAAGAAGAATGCCCCGAGCCAGCTTTGGCGCTGGAGGCAGGGCCTCCGATACGGGCTTAACAAGAACTACTCTATTTTTCTATGCTTACTATATTTTGAGCGTAGAAAAAAGAAGCACACATTGCCCTTAGCTTTCGCTAAGGGCTTTTTTTATACTTTTCCATAACCCCCACTAGGAGTCGTCACAAGTCGGGCACCCGAGCCGAAAGGTCGCTAAAGGACCTTTCTAAATTTTTTTCAAAAATTTACTCTCCATTCGACTCCTAGTAAAACACTAACATTGAAATACTAAAAAATCATCCACAAGGGATGATTTTTTGGTATTTCATGGCAGCCCCACTAGGAGTCGAACCTAGCATACAGGATTTGGAGTCCTGCGTTATAGCCGATTAACTATGGGGCTAAAAAATAGGTGGTAGGATTTAGGACGAGCAAAGCTCTTTTAGGTAGTAGGCTTTTTTTAAAAACCTGCAACCTGTGTCCTAACTCCTATCTCCTAAATTATTAAACACTAAATTTCTCAAAAGCAGATAAACTATCAGCCCCTATGAAATCTTTTATTTTTATATCTGGATTCATAACAAATGCTTGTTCTAGTAAAGATATTTCATCTTTAAATTTCCCCATTTTACCTTCGATGATTTTTAATAAAACATCTTCAGGTTTATTAGCCATCTTTGGATCATTTTTCATGATATCAAGTTGTATAGCTTTTTCTTTTTCTACTACTTCTTCACTTATATCAGCAGTAGATAAGTATTCAGGAGAACTAGCAGTTACGTGCATAGCAACTTGTTTTAGTTTTTCTTCATCTGTAGTAGATGTTTTAGCTAAAACAACAGCAGCTAGTTTACCATTTGAGTGAACATAAGCACCTGCTTTTTCTCATGATAATATTTTATAATCTCTTAGTTGTAAATTTTCTCCTAACTCTAAAGCATAATTTTTGTTTATAAACTCTTGAGCAGCTTCTTTTGTAGCTTCACCATTTTCTTTTAAGAAATTAACTACATCAGCAAGCATAGTTTTAAATTTATCAGAATTAGCAAGGAAATCAGTTTCACAAGATACAGAAACAACGTATACTTTTCCACCTTCTACTTCGATTTTGATTCCACCTTCAGCAGTTTCTCTATCAGCTTTTTTAGCAGCTTTAGCTAAACCTTTTTTTCTTAATTCTTCAATAGCTAATTCCATATCACCGTTTGTTTCTTCAAGAGCTTTTTTACACTCCATCATACCTATACCTGTTCTTTCTCTTAATTCTTTGATTAAGTCCATTGAAATTGCCATAATTTCATTTTATTAATAAATAAATTATTTTTTCGTAAAGTTTTCAAAAGCAAGAAATTCAAGGAATCCCGAGCTCGGGATGACGAAAAAGTTCGTAGCTTTTCAAAACTTTTACATCTTGTCTTTGATTTTTTTCTCTATATCATCTATTATCTCCAAATCAACATTTTCTCAATTGTATGCTTTATATCACAAAAATACTGATATAATTATGTATAATAAAGATAAAATTGCTCCCATCATCCATCCTAAAAACATATATAATAAAATATAAGCTAAAAGCAAAAATATAGCATATTTTATATGTTTTCTTAGTTCATCAGTCTTCTTATCTTCAATAAAGAAAATAACAATTGAAAAAAATGGAATATAGCAAAGTGCATATTTTAAATTATCTTTTTTATTTTCTGACATACATATTTTTTTAAATGATAAAATAGTAATTAGTCTTTTATATACTAACTACTATTTTAAGAAGAAAAAATTATTTTTCTTCTTTTTTAGTTGTAGCTTTTTTAGCTGGAGCTTTTACTTCAGTAGTTTCTTTTTTAACAACAGTTTTCTTTTCAGTAGTATCTTCTATCTTATTTATAGCATTTTTTGGTTTAACTGAAGATACTTTAACTCCTGATAATACTGATTTTAACTCAGCTGCAACATAATCAAGTGATTTAACAGCATTTGTATTTGCAGGTATAAATCATTCAACCATATCAGGATCACCATTTGTATTTAATACAGCAAAAGCAGTTAAATTTAATGATTTAGCTTCTCTTAATGCTTGTTCTTCAAATGCACCATCTATTGCAAATACGATATCAGGAATTTTTTTCATTTCTTTTAATCAACCAAAAGCTTTATCTAATTTTTCAAGTTCTAATAATCTAGAAGCTTTTTCTTTTTTAGTAAGAATATCAAGTGCACCTGTTTCAGATTCTTTTAATAATCTCATGTAAGTAGCAATTCTTCTTTTTATAGTTTTGAAATTTGTTAACAATCATGGTACCCATTTTTCTGTTACATAGTAGTGACCTGTTTCAGTAGCAAGTTTAGCAAATGCATCTCTAGCTTGTAATTTTGTAGCAACAAAAAGTATTTTTTTCCCTTCTGAAGCTAAGGCTCTTAGAGATGTTTTAACATTTTCTAATTCAGCTCATGTTTTAATTAAATTAAAAACATGTATACCATTTACAGAACCATAAATATAACCTTTCATTTTAGGATTCCAAAAATTAGTTTTATTACCAATGTGTAATAAATTATCAAACATTGTACTTAGTACATTCTTATCCATATTTATCCTATTATTATTAATATAAAGCAAGGCCAAACCCTTAACGAACTTTACGTAAGGACAGGAAAGCCTTTAAATGGTAATGTCTGTTCCCGTTTTAGTGGGATTCCCAGATATTACTTAAAATATTTTAAAATTATTTTTCTTCGCTTGAATCTGAGACTTCAGCAGTTTCTTCTACAGATTTTTTAGTAGTTTTTTTAGCTGGAGCTTTTTTAGTAGCTTTATCTTCAGCTTTTTCTTCAGAAGTAGCTTTATCCTCTTTTTTTGGAGCATCTTTAGGAGCTTCCTGTAAAGCTTTTAGAGATAAACCAATTCTTTTTTTCTTTGGATCAAAGTTGATAATTTTAGCTTCAACTTCTTCACCTACTTTAACATGATCTCTTATATCTTTAACAACTCAGTGAGATATTTCAGATAAGTGAATTAAACCTTGTATACCACCTTCTAATTCCATAAATGCACCAAATTGAGAAATTCTTGAAATTGGAGCTTTTATAGTATCATTTAGTTTGTATTTGCTTGCTAAAACATCCCAAGGATTTTCTTTTAATCTCTTTATAGATAATGATATTTTATCACTATCAAGTCCTATTACTTTTACTTTTACTTTCATTCATACTTTAGCAAATTTAGATGGATCAGTAACATGTCCCCAATCTATTTCAGAAACGTGAACTAAACCTTCTAATCAATCAAATGTAACGAATAAACCATATGATAAAATACCACTTACAGTTCATTCTACAACATCACCTTCTTTTAAATCTTTTAAAGCTTCACCTCTTTTTCCTTCGATAGCAGCTTTTTCAGAGAAGATAATTTTTTTACCATCCTCATCAACATTTATAACTTTAACTTTAAAGTCTTTTCCAATTAAACCTTCTAAATGTTGTAAAATTTTATCAGGATCCGCTCCTTCAACTCTTGGATAATGAAGAGGTGTTAATTGAGAAACAGGTATAAAACCTTTTAAACCATCTATATCAACAAGTAAACCTCATTTATTAGCTTCAGTTGGTTTAACATTTATTACTTCACCTCATTCAAAATATTTAGAAAGATTTGTAAGTGATTTGATTTGATTAGCTCTTTTTAATGATAAAATTAAAAGACCTTTTTCAACACTATCACCTAAAACCATTACATCAATACCTTGTCCAGCTTGTAAAACGTTTAAATCAACAGTATTACCTAATTCTTTAGATACTACTAATCCTGAAAATTGATTGTTAACATTTACTAAAATATTTTTCTTTTCTATTTTTACAATAGAACCTGAAATAACATCTCCAATTTTTGGATATTTTATCTCAGGAGAATTTTTAAATAACTCTTCAAACAGAGTTATATCTGCTTTTGCCGTCATATAAGCAAATTAGGTTAAAAAATAAATATTGTCTTCTTTGTAACTCTAAGAAACAAACTATATGCTACTTAAACTCCCTTAACTTGAAACCTTATTTTGATAACAGATTTAAGGTAAAGACAACTTTTTAGAAAAAAAGAAAATATTTTCAGTTTTTACAAGGCTTTAATTTGAAAATACTTAAATCTATTTTCTTTTTAAAAATTTCTGTAGTAAAAAGCTTAAAGTAACAAAACTTTCTACTTAAAAACTTTTAATTTGGACAAATATTATATTCTCTCTTAAAGTTATGTCAACATCTTTTTTTTCTGTATTTAATGGGGTGCCCGATGGGGCTCGAACCCACGACCTCCAGAGTCACAATCTGGCGTTCTAACCAACTGAACTACGGGCACCATATACACAAAAACAACCCCTTCTTTTACAAAAGTAAGAGGATTATATGAATAATCCCCTTGTTGTCAAAAGAAAAAAGCTATTTTTTCAACAAATTAACAAATGCTTCACTTGGTAAACTTACCTTACCAAACTGTTTCATCTTTTTCTTTCATTTTTTCTGTTTATCTAGAAGCTTTCTTTTACGAGACACATCTCAACCATAAAGCTTAGCTGTTACATCTTTTCTCATAGCTGACAAATCTTCTCTTGCAACTACTTTTCCTCAAACTGTTGCTTGTATTTTAATTGTAAAAAGCGCTCTTGGTATAACTTCTTTAAGTTTAGCACAAATTTTTTCACCTATATAATGAGCTTGTTCTCTATGACAAATAAAAGCAAGAGCTTCTACCCTCTCATCAGCTATAAGTATATCAAGTTTAACCATATCATCTTCTTTAAACTTGATAAACTCGTAGTTTAGTGAAGCATATCCACTACTCAAAGACTTAATCTCATCGTAAAAATCTCAGATAAGTTCATTCATAGGTAGTTCATAAGTAATCATCACTCTCTCACTATCTATAAACTGTTGATTTTTAAATATTCATCTTCTTTCCTGACTAAGTTGCATCAATGTTCAAATATAGCTTGTTGGAGTTATTATTTCAACTTTTGCGATTGGTTCTTCTATACTTATATACCTTTCCCTAGCTGGTAAATCTTCTGGATTTGAGATATAGCTGTAAGTAAAAGTCTGTCAATTTAACTCAAATACTTCCGGTAAAAACCTAGAATATTCACTACTTTTATCTCACATCATCTTGATTCTATACGTAACTTGAGGAGATGTCATAATTACATCCATATCAAACTCTCTAAAAAGTCTTTCTTTTACTATATCAAGATGCAATAATCCTAAAAATCCACATCTATAACCATGACCTAGAGCTGGTGAAACAGTTGATTCAACGCTTAAAGCAGAATCATTTAATACTAATTTCTCCATTGAGTCTTTAAGTAATGGATACTCTGAACTATCCATAGGAAAAATACCTGCATAGATAAATGGTTTAGCCTCACTAAATCATTCTATCGGTGTTGCATTTTCTGCTTTTTCTTTTGGTCACTCTATATCTGCTGGTTTCCATAAAGTATCTCACACTTTTGCATGTTCTAGTGTTTTTAATCATGTTACCACATATCAAACTGATCAGTTTTCTATCTTTGGACTTGAAGTATATCTAGGTGAAAAATACCCTACATCTAACGCTTCTATCTTTTTAGCCGTATGCAAAAAAGTTAAATTATCTCATTTTTTTATCTCTCATTTAAACACCTTTACATATGAAACAACTCATCTGTATGGATCATATTGGCTATCAAAAACAAGTGCTTTTAGTTCATCTTTCTCATTATTTCATCATTTATTATAAACTTCTGGTTCTTTGATTCTATCTATTACAGCTTCAAGTACTGCTTCTACATTTTGTCATGTTTTAGCTGATATAGGTATGATATCATCTGGATTACAACCAAGCAAGTTTACAATTTCTTCTGTTACTTTTGGAACATCAGCAGCAGGCAAATCTATCTTGTTTATAACTGGTATAATATCTAAGTCTAGCTCTATAGCCATATAAACATTTGATAGTGTTTGAGCTTCTATTCATTGGGCTGCATCTACAATTAAAAGAACTCATTCTACAGAAGCTAAACTTCTAGAAACTTCATATTGAAAATCAACATGACCAGGTGTATCTATAATATTTAATTCATATCACTTCCATTGCATGCGTACTGGTTGAAGTTTGATAGTTATTCATCTTTCTTGTTCAAGTTCCATAGTATCAAGCATTTGCCCATGTTTCATATCTCTTTTATCTATAGTTCAAGTTATCTCAAGCAGTCTATCTGCAAGTGTTGATTTACCATGATCTATGTGTGCAATTATACAAAAATTTCTAATTTTACTCAGTTCCATAAATAAATAATTATAATAAATTTTTAAAAGATTTTATTAAAAAATTTAAAAAAGTAAAAATTAAAATTTCTAAGTTTAGATTTTTTAATATAATACACTAGATTATTTTGTAAAAACAAAAAACATATGGAACTGCTTTTCTTAGTCTGCCTTTTCTTATTTTGAGTACTTTTTTGAAGTTTTTCTTCTGTAGTTATCTATAGACTTAAATCAGAAGAAAAATGAATACTTGGAGGTAGAAGTCATTGTGCAAACTGTAATCATATTCTTGATGCTCTAGATTTGATACCAATTTTTTCTTGGCTAGTTAACAAAGCAAGGTGTAGATATTGTAAAAGCAAAATTAGCTCTATTTACCCTCTACTTGAACTTTCAACTTGAACACTTTTTATGCTTATATGATATTTTTTGATTGATCCAAATCTAATATTGTCAGGAAATATAGCTGAGATAATTAAACTTCTTTTTTGGCTATCTATTTGATTTATAACTATAATTTATACATTTTATGACATACTTTTTTTAGAAATCCATGAATGAATAATGTTAACATGAATCTTACTAGCTATTTTTTGAGTAATAATACAGAGCCTCTGAATCATAGATATAATATCAACTCTTACTTTTAATTTAAATGCAAACTTATCATCAATATATATATCCATATTAATATTACTTTTAAGCCTAATAGGTTTTTATACAATTATGCTTATATGATTACATGAAATATGGGATTTCTTGATATTAGTATGAATCTGAGCTCTAATATATGTATTTAGTGTATTTTTTAGTAACTGAGAGGCATTAAATACTTTTCCAGCCATAAGTGCCACAGTCTGAGCTTTTTGAATATTTACATTTTTCTTTTTACAGATTGTTATAAGTCGTTGAGCATGGCTTTGAGGTTGAGATTTAAGGATAGCTATCCTTATATGATTACTACTTTGAATAAGCTTGACAGTAGCTTGAACTTTCATGACTTATATAGCATGAAGCTTAATAGGTATAGTTGTAATTATTATTTCTAAAATAAAAAACAAAGGTTGAAAGTTAAATACTCAAATCCCTTTTTGACCTTTTTTAGCTATATGATTTTTTGTTACTATATTTTATCAAAATGAAATCTTAAATTTATTAAAGCTATACTTTTAGGTTTGTAAATACATTTTTTTTTACTAATAGAGCATTTATGGATATAATATATAGTAGTTTAAAAATAAAAATAATTTATGAAAAACAAAAAAGCCATCTTAGCAATTAGTGATTTTATAGCTACGGCTGAAAAGTCATTGAAAAATGCGAAAAAATTATTAAAAGATTTAAGTGAAGAAAGTTGAATTAATTTAGATACTGAAGTAAGTCTTGATACTTCATGATTACATAGTTATAGTGATGAGGGAAATAAGATAATAGAATGAGTTTTTACTTGAGAAGAGATGCTAGATAGTGAAAATAATAAATACCCTGTTCCTGTAAATTATGCCTCTAAATCAAAACTTGTTCAATGAGATAAAATGAAACTTACAATTGATAGAAGTGGTAGAATGACTTACAAACAAATAGCGCCTATTGAAAGAGAAACTAAAGTTGGATTACTAACAAAAGAACACTGAAAATATCAAGTAATTGCAGATTGAGAAACGTATGATGTACTAACTGCAGCTATAACTCACTTTAAATGAGAAGTATGAGATAATGTAACTATTATACTTCCAGCCTGAAAACAAGCAAGTTTTGCTGCGATAGAAGCAGTAATACCAAAAACATAAATTAAAAAATCGTGACTATCACGATTTTTTAATTTCCAAATAAATCTTTAAATACTTTTAAAGCTAAATCTTGGTCTATAAAAAAAGGTGAGCTTGCTACCGTTATAACTTTAGCTCTTTTAGCCACATCAAGCACAACTTTTTTCTTTAGTTCATAATCTATAAAATCAAGGTCAGGTTGAAAAAAATCAAGATCGAGATTCAATATAATATCTCTACTTTGCCCTCACTCAATCTCTCCCAAAGGGAGAGAAGTAGCCACAGATTGTTCTATTCCCTCTCCCCTTGGGAGAGGGGTAGGGTGAGGGCTATATTTTTCTAAATAATCTCGCAAGTTAGTTTCATTTCTTATCTGAACTACATCTCATACAAGTCCCTCTCTCAAAGCTGGAACTATATAGTTTCAGACATTTAAAGTATGGTTTGTAAATCTAAATACTTCTTGCAAGCTTTCAGTTTTTGGTTTTTCTAAAGTTGTTCATGGATCTCTCATATCAGAGTGTTCATCTATATGCATTAATAAACAATTATTTCAAATAAGTCACTTACTCCTTGCTTCATACCAAAAATAAAATGCATGATTATGATTGTCAAAAAGTACTATTTCTTTACCTTGCCAAGCTATCCTATAAAAATTTTGTAAACCAGTAAAAGCTCTAAGTTTTCAGTTAAAATCAAAATCTTCAAAAACTATCTCTACTCACTTTTTCACATCATCTATAGTAGCCTCTGCAATACTTGGTACATACAAGCTTTTATTTTCTCTATCACCATAAGACAGTGCGTTGTTTCAAACAGGTTCTGTAATGTAAAATCACTTTGTATACACTTTTAATTAAATATAAAAATTAAATTTGTTTTTAGTATATCCAAAACAAACAAAACTTGAAAGTTTTTTATATATAAGTATTTTTAAATAAAGCTTTGGGGTAAATATAATTATTATTAAAAAACAAAGATTTAAATGTTTTTTGGCTTTGAAAAAGTCTCTCGCAGATTTTTAAGGCTGCGGTAAGCCTTAAAGACTTTTGTTACTTTTGGTCACAAAAGTAAAAGGGAAAGAACCTAAAATTAACTTCTAATTAAAATCATGAAACTAAGAGAAAAAATAGACATATTTAAAACTTGAGTTTTTGAGATGTTTCCAGATGCCGTCACAGAACTTGAGTACTCAAATAGTTTTCAGCTTCTAATAGCTATTATCATGTCAGCTCAAACTACTGATAAACAGGTAAATAAAGTAAATAAGACTTTTTTCAAATACCTAAAAACTCCCGAAGATTGAATAAAACTCTGAGAAGCAAAGATTAAAGACTACATAAAAACTATTTCATTTTTTAACAACAAAGCAAAAAATATATTTGCCACTTGTCAGATTTTAGTAGGTTCTAAAAAACTTGATGAGTATAAAACTATTTGAGAACTCATAAAGCTTCCCTGAGTATGAATAAAAACTGCAAAAGTTTTTTTAGCAGTTATAGATGATGCTCCTTTTTTAGCTGTTGATACTCATGTCCATAGAGTGTTAAATAGAGTTTGAATTGTTAAGGCTAAAACTCCTTTAGAAACAGATAAAAAAGCTGAAAAGATATTAAATACAGATGATTTACACAAACTTCATCATTCACTTATCATGTTTTGAAGATATCATTGCACTGCAAGATCTCCTAAATGCGAGATCTGTCCTATTAATTATGTATGTAATTATTACAAAAAAAAGAAAAAGTAAAT
>JAQVGG010000038.1 GCA_028696815.1 Candidatus Altimarinota bacterium | reverse complement strand
TAGAAACAACCGCATTCTCCATCTCTACAAAAATCTCATCGCAATCTCTATGGTCTTGAGTCATAAAATCTTTAATATTAGACATTTTTTATCCTAGTTAATTTTTTAAACATCATAATATCTTCTTCAACAAAACAGCCCATTGACAGCCATCAATAACACTCACTTCAACGAGACACTTCCTCTTGATTTTGTTGGCTTCTCGCCACTCTATTGCAGTGACTCCAAACAGAAAATACGCTACAACTCTATTTGCACTCTCTTGAACATAATATAGAGTTCTTCTATGACAAACTTTTTAAATTAATAGGGAGAAAGTTATTGGAAATGGACACCCTAAAATGTGATGATATAGCTTAAGTTAGTGCCATTCTTCATAGGGGTGTGATTTGGAAAAAGTGGAAATTCATTCTAAATTCATTCTCAGGGGCGTTGTTCGAGAGCGAGAAAAGTAGAACTTGAGAACAATAAAAAATGTCTATGGCGTCTATTTTTAACCAAACAAATTAATAACTAGCAATACGCCCAAACTAAGCCAAAACAATGTATTCAATTTACCACTTTCTAGTTTTTTATCTGATTTAAAGATAGTAATAAACAAACCAAGAATAAAAAGGAGCAATACCACTACAAACACAACCGCAATAGCTATAACAACATAATCCATCTTTAATTTCCTTCCACAATCATAATATCATCTTCATTAAGTACGCAGAGTTCATATCATTTTGTCTATCTCTATTTTAAACCAACATGCAAAAAATTTGATTAGTTGGCGGAATATATTAACGTATATGCTCAATAACTAAAATCTTAACTGTAAATTCAATTTAAAATAATTTTTTGTTTTATCCTGAATTATTGTTCCAAATTTATGTCGTGATGTTGATGGTGTATCTAATTTTATATTTTCAAACAAATAATTTTTTAAGTTTTCCATATTGATTATATGAAACGTAATTAAATCGCCATTTTCCTTTACAACTATTGTTCCATTACTCGCATAAGAGCCATTCCATTTTTCTCCAGCGAAAAAACCTAATAATATATCAACAAGAAACTTTTTTAATTTATTTATCAACATAGCTTTGTCGTCTATATCCAAATGAGTTAAAATATCTGTATAGTCACATAGATAATTTACAATATCAGATAAATTAGAAATTCTATTCCCATAAAAAGCCATTAAGAGATAACCAATAATTTCAGGTAAGACATTATCAACCATCTTTAAATTGTAATTCATAGTATCTTTTTCAGCTTTTAAATAACGGAATGTGCCACCATTTTTATTTATTGCTACTATTCTATCTCTAAGCTTGGTTGCAGTAGAAATTTGGTTAATTTCACTAATTTTACTATTGTCTAAACCATCAATCTCAAACATAAAGTTTGTATTACCAGAAGCATTTAATAAAGTCGGCTTACTTCCTAAATATGATTTAATACCAAAACCCTCATTCTCTTTAACAAATGTGTTATGCTCTATATCTAAAACTATATCTGCCTTTTGAGAACTATTACCGCCTTTTACAATACTAAACCCTAATGCTGTTTGTATTATTTCAAAATCATTTATTTCAAAAGTGCCACTTCCAGCTTTAATTTGATTAAGAATATTAGTTAATGTTTCATCTGTAATGATACTGCTTATGTCTATTTCTGCTTCTTCTTTTGTTTTCGTATGTATCGATTTAATTTTAAAATCACTTACTGGGATAAATTCTAAATCTAAATTTTCAGTAGTAATTTTATTGATTTTAAAAAAATCTCCCGTAGGGTTTAACTCTTTATCTGAGAGCAATAATTTTTGTTCTAATAATATTTTTATAAAAGCAAATAATTCACTCCATTCACCTTTGTTATTAGTCTTATTCATTGGCTTGCCTCTTTTGTTAAGATTATTCATATATTCAATTACTTTGCTACCAACTGCTTTAACAGCGTCAATAGCTACACTATTGCCTAATTGTTTCATAGAATGAGTAGGACTGACAGGAAAATGGAAATCATCGGGAAAACCCTGAATTTTTTGAGCTTCTTTAAATGACAGTCTTTTAACTTCGCCATTAACTAAATAAGCATCCCAGTTTCTTCTATCATCAATATTAGAACCTCTACCACCCACCCGAACAGTAAAGCCTATTTCTCTACTACATTCTCCACCCCATACATCACTCATATTGAATTTTAAAGGTATTTTAGGCGGAAAATTAAAACCTTTTAAAATATCTTCATCTCTGAAACCTATCATAAATGTTCTGGGTCTTAATTGTGGCAATCCGTAATCAGAAGCTTTAATAATTTGATGATAAAAAGAGTAGCCTAATTCTTCCGTAAGTATATGCTGAATAGTTTTAAAGGTATTTCCATTATCGTGATTAACTAAACCTCTCACATTCTCTAAAAAAAATGCTTTTGGTCGTTTAACTTTTATTATTTCTGCTATGTCAAAAAATAAATTACCTCTTTCTGATTTGTGATTATCATCAAAGCCGTATTTTTTGCCTGCCTGACTAAATGGCTGACAAGGAAAACCAGCACACAATAAATCAAAATCAGGGATTTCTTCTGGCATAATTGTCTTTATATCTTCGTTAAATAAGCCATTTTCAAATAATTCAGGGGAATATTTTTTAAAATTATATTTATAAGTTTTTCTAGCATAAATATCAATTTCAGAAGCAAAAACACATTCTCCACCTAACTCATGCATAGCTTGATGAAAACCACCAATACCAGCAAAAAGGTCTATAAAGGTAAATTTCTTATTATTCAAAACTATTAATTCCTCATATATTTAAAAAAAGTATTCTACAACAATAAGCATTGTATAAACTTTGCATATATTTAAAGAATGGATAAAAAATCAGAACTGGAAATCTAGATGAAATATATCAATTTGTCATATTTTAAACCTCTACTCTCAAATTTACCTACAATTGCGTTTATGAAAATACACATAGATATAGACTGCTTTTTTGTAAGTGCCGCTCGTATACAAGAGCCCTCTCTTGAGTTTAAGCCT
>JAQVGG010000037.1 GCA_028696815.1 Candidatus Altimarinota bacterium | reverse complement strand
ATATAATAGCTCCACCAATTAATTCAAATTTGATAACAGATATAGTTAAAGGTGCTATAGCAAATAAAAATATGATAAAAAAAGAACATCTATATTGAAAGGATGTTTCAAAAAAAATAATTGATGAAGTTTTGATTATGTTACAAAAAGACTGAAAACTATTTAAATTTGATGATGAGAGGTTAGATTTAGAAAAGTATTTTGATTGGAAAATATAATTAAGGAAAATATACAAAACTTGACAATAATACGATTATATATATAAATATAATCTATTTTAGAAAGTAAATTATATTTAATGCAAGAAAAATATTCTATATATTCTATAAGACCTGAACTTAGAGAATTTTGAGAAGCGCGGTCTAGATATGAAAAAAGTATAAAATGAAGGGTTTCTCAAGAGTTAGCTCTACAAATACAGGAAAAAACAAATAATATTTTAGATCTTTACTCAGAAAATGATTCATTTAATGCTGTATTACGAAGATTAAAAGGTAGATTTTGAGATGAAATAGGTAGAATCAATGCAGTATATAAATCTTGATTAGAAAAATTTATTAAACAAAATCTAAAAGAAGGTAATGAAATAAGTAATAATTTAACTGATTCTTATTCGTTTTACTTTGTTCAAAACTTAAAATCTGTTATTAGATTATGATTATCATTAAATACTGCCTTAAAATTAGCAGAAAGATCTTATATTTTACCTCTTGCTGTTATTTGAAAGTTAAAGACAAAAAAAATAGAGTGAGTAGATTGATATGATAAAGGCCAAACATGGGGAGAAGAGTTCTCTGATTCTGATATAACAAATATTTGTGTTAGAAATAATAATACAGAAAGTAGATTAAAATCTATATTACAAAATGTATTAAAGTTAAAGACAAAAAAAGTAGAGTGAGTAGATTGATGTGATAAAGGTAAAACATGGGGAGAAGAGTTTTCTGATTCTGATATAACAACTATTTGTGTTATAAATAATGATCCAGAAAGTAGATTAAAATCTATATTACAAAATGTATTAAAGTTAAAGATAAAAAAAATAGAGTGAGTAGATTGATATGATAAAGGCCAAACATGGGGAGAAGAGTTTTCTGATTATGATATAACAACTATTTGTGCTAAAAATAATGATCCAGAAAGTAGATTAAAATCTATATTACAAAATGTATTAAAGTTAAAGATAAAAAAAGTAGAGTGAGTAGATTGATATGATAAAGGCAAAACATGGGGAGAAGAGTTTTCTGATTCTAATATAAAAATTATTTGTATTTGAAATAACAACCCAGAAAGTAGATTAAAATCTATATTACAAAATGTATTAAAGTTAAAGATAAAAAAAATAGAGTGAGTAGATTGATGTGATAAAGGCAAAACATGGGGAGAAGAGTTTTCTGATTTTGATATAAAAATTATTTGTATTTGAAATAACAACCCAGAAGAAAAACTAAAATTTATTTTGATTGGAAAATATAATTAAGGAAATATACAAAACTTGACAATAATACGATTATGTATATAAATATAATCTATTTTAGAAAGTAAATTATATTTAATGCAAGAAAAATATTCTATATATTCTATAAGACCTGAACTTAGAGAATTTTGAGAAGCGCGGTCTAGATATGAAAAAAGTATAAAATGAAGGGTTTCTCAAGAGTTAGCTCTACAAATACAGGAAAAAACAAATAATATTTTAGATCTTTACTCAGAAAATGATTCATTTAATGCTGTATTACGAAGATTAAAAGGTAGATTTTGAGATGAAATAGGTAGAATCAATGCAGTATATAAATCTTGATTAGAAAAATTTATTAAACAAAATCTAAAAGAAGGTAATGAAATAAGTAATAATTTAACTGATTCTTATTCGTTTTGCTTTGTTCAAAGCTTAAAATCTGTTATTAGATTATGATTATCATTAAATACTGCCTTAAAATTAGCAGAAAGATCTTATATTTTACCTCTTGCTGTTATTAGAAAGTTAAAGACGAAAAAAATAGAGTGAGTAGATTGATATGATAAAGGCAAAACATGGGGAGAAGAGTTTTCTGATTCTAATATAACAACTATTTGTGTTAGATATAACAATCCAGAAGAAAAACTAAAATCTATATTGATTGAAAGATATAAAGAACTAGATGCGTCCATCTAGTTTTTTATATTAGGAGTGATAATTGAGCTTTTTCTGAGCTTGTCATATATCAGACATATCTAAGAAAATTTAGCTTTTCTGAATCACTCATAGTTGAATTAGCAATTTTATCTAAAATATTTGCTTCAACTATTAATTTGGCATTTTTCATAATTTCTATATCATAGGCTAAGTGTGTTAAGAAATAATTTAAGTATACATACATATTAAATCATAAATAAATTATATTGTCAAATATATACTTTACTTTTCTATAAAATATTGTTAAATATTTATATATCCTTTCTAATTTATAATTTTAAACTCCAATTTAACGATGATTATTCTTTGAATTGATCCTGGAACAACTACTATATGATATGCTATCATAAGCAAAGAATCACATAAGTTAGACTTGCTTGATTATGGTGTTTTTTCTACTACTCCAAAGATTGACTTAAAGTATAAATTACTTGAGATTTGAAATGATATAAATGAACTAATAAAATTGCATAATCCTGATTTAATAGTTATAGAAAAGCTTTATTTTACAACTAATGTAAAAACTGCAATAGATGTTGCTCAAGCAAGATGAGTTGTGGTATATGAGGCTATAAAACACGACATAGAAACACTTGAATATACTCCCCTTCAAGTAAAAAAAGCAATTACTTGAAATGGAGCTGCTAAAAAAGCACAACTTCAAAATGCTATAAAGATGCTTTTCTGACTTAACTCTATACCTAAACCTGATGATGCAGCAGATGCTATATGACTTGCATATATGGGTGCATTAAATAAAAGAAGCTAGTTTTTAAAAACTAGCTTCTTTTATTTTTTATTGCATATTATTTTGCATCATATTTTGAAATTGTTCCATATCAAAATTTTGAAAATTATTTTCAAGTTCTTGTAGCATTTGCTCCATATCTTGAAAAACTATTCAAC
>JAQVGG010000007.1 GCA_028696815.1 Candidatus Altimarinota bacterium | reverse complement strand
ATCTGGTTTTGTTGCTATCATGATGATGTGAGCATACTTTTTAGGATTATTCTGGATCTCATACCAAAAGTTTGGTCTTATAAAAACTTGATTCTCTTCACAATTGTTTATTTGTTGCATAAAAAAACACTATAATTAAATATTTGTTTTAATTATAGTGTTTTTCGTTGTTATGCAAGAAAAAGTATGAAGAAAAGATTTTAAAAGTATACTCTTATAAATAAAAAAGGTATGACTAATTATTTATCCCAAACCATTTTGCAGTTGGAATATCTAAATTAGTTTTTATTTCAGAAAAAGGTATAATTAACTCTTCTCATCAAATAAGTTCAAAAGTAGGCATTATAGCAGTTTCTTCTTGTCAATTTTCAACAGCTATTCATTTATATCTAACTTCTATTCAAAGATTCATCAAATTATTATATAATTCTTGATTAAAATCTGTACTCATAGGTCTTAGTTGTGGAATCTTTCAAAGTAAACCATAGCCTTCTCCTTTTCATCAACTAGGAGCAGGAGTCTTTGATGACCATCAAATAGGATCAGTAATTTTTATTCACATATTTGTTTCAGAAACTCTTTCAATTTTTCATCATGGAATAATAATAGTTTTAGCATCTCTATGTAACTGAGTATTTCTCCATGCAAAACAATTAGCAAACCTCCTTCATTCTATATATTTTAATTCTCATTCACCATATGTTTTCTTTAATATTTGCTCAAGCTTTAATAAACTTAGTCCATCTATAGAAGTTAAATCAATCAATCTATTAACTTCATCTTCTATTTTCCCTTTATATTCTCAAATTCAACATAAATTAGACAACCATAAATTTTTAACTCCATCAACTGTAGAAACCAATTTCATATTCATATTCATAATAATTATTTTAATAAAGTAATAACCTTTATTATTATAAATAAAAATGATAAGTCAATTGTATAAAAAAAATTCATCATACAAAAGTCATACTTTATATTTGACAACTAGGTTTTTCTAAGTAAAATATTTTAAATTTAAAGTAAATATTTCTTAATTTTATCTTTATGAAAAGTAAAATAACAATAAGTTTAGACGAAACAATATTATCTAGAATAGATAAATCAGTAAGAGTATGAGAGTGAAAAAATAGAAGTCAGGTCATAGAAAAAATCCTTAAACAAAGATATTGAGACTTTGCTGATATGACTGCTATTATATTTGCACATGATTATAAGTGGGATAATAGAGTTTATCCATTTGATATACCAAAAGCATTGTTAGAGGTTAGAAAAAAAACAGTAATTAGTAGGCAAATAGAAATTTTTTCTAAAGCAAGTATTAAAAATATAATTATAACAATACCCGAGTGAACTTTGGATTTATTTAAAAATGAAGTTTTTAGCAGATTTCAGAATATACAGTTTGAATTTATAGAACTAGATCCTGAAATAAAAACTTGAGGATCCCTAAAGGAAGCTTTAAAAAATGAGTTTACAAAGGATAAGTTAATTATTTCTAACGGAGATATATTTTATGGAAACCTTGATTTAGAAGAGTATTATAGTTATCACAAAGAACAAAAAGCTGATTTTTCATTTTGTTTAAAATTTGTTTTAAACCCTGAACAACTATGAAATGTAAAAATACATGGAAATAGAGTAATAGAGTTTGTAGAAAAACCAAAAGCCAGTCAGATGAATCTAACAAACTCTGGTTTATACATAACTACTAGGAAATTTCTTGATAAATTTGATTTTTGAGATTATTTAGAAACTGATTTCTTCCCAAGATTACCAGATATATCTAATACTATTTGATATATTTATCCTGGAGAATGGGAACATATACAAAATGATAGCGCTTATGAGAGAGTAAATGGACGGTTAATATAAAAAATATAGGATTGTATATCTTATATTTTTTTACTATTTAAACCATATACCTACTATAATACAAATAGTAACTATTATGGTTACAATTATATCCTTTTTAGTAGCCTTACATATTTTTTTAATAATCCTTATTTGTTTAGATTCGTTTCTAAATATTATAAATAAACTGTAAAATATTATAATTTTTATTCAACCGTAACACTCTTAGCTAGATTTCTAGGTTTATCAATTTCTCTTCATAAATTTAATGCAATGTAGTATGCAAATAAATCTAGAGTTGTAGCAAGTAAAAATGGAGTTAATTCTTCAATTGTATCGGGTATTTCAACAATATCTGTATACAAATCCTTATTTTTATCTCAGTCAGTTATAAATCAGATAACCTTTCACTCTCTAGCTCCAACCTCCTTTAGAGTAGAAATATTTTTATCATATAGCTTAGTTTTTGGATTTAATAATACTGTAGGAAAGTTTTCTTCTATCAAACTTAAAGGACCATGTTTTAACTCTCCTGAAGAATAAGCCTCAGAGTGATGATAAGTTATTTCTTTAAGCTTTAGACTTCATTCCATAGCTATTGGATAAAGTAGATTTCTTCCTAAGAAAAACATATTTTTATAATCAGAATATCTAAGAGCTATAGCTTTTATTTTATCTGCTCTTTTTAATACTTCATTTATTTTTTCATCAAAATTTTCAAGTGCTCAAATTATTTCTTTGTATTTTAGATATTCTAAATTTCTTGAGTTTCAAAGAGCTAGTGACATTAAAAGTAATACAGTAAGTTGACCAATAAATGCTTTTGTTGAGGCAACTCAAATCTCAGTTCAACTATGAGTATAAAGTCACATATCTGTAAGTCTTGCTATACTTGATCACACAACATTTACTACTCAAAAAGTTAAACCTCATTTATTTTTTACTATTTTTAGACATTCTAAACTATCTGCTGTTTCACCTGATTGAGAGATAAATACATAAAGAGTTTTCTGATTTATAAAATGTTTTTTATACTTAAACTCCGTTGACATATGAACCTGAGTAGGTAAATCAGCTAATTCTTCAAACCAAGTAGCAGCAGTAAGTCCTGCATTGTAACTTGTTCATGATGCTATTATCTCTATCTTTTTTATATTTTCTTGCGTTAGCTTTGCTAAAGTATTACTTTTTATCTCATCTTTTTCGTAATTAATTCTTCAGGCTATAGCATTTTTAAAGATATAGGGTATCTCATAAATCTCTTTTAACATATAGTGAGCATAATCTCATTTTCATCTTTCTTCTTCCATTTCTTCAAACTCATGATACTCTTTGTCTGCAAGTAACTCATTGTTAAAATTAAAAATATTGAAATTATTATCTTTGATAATAACTATTTCACCATCTTCAAGAGGTATAAAATTATTACACGTTTGATTTAGAGCGTTTGGATCACTTGATAGAAAAAACTCTTTTTGACCAAAACCTAACACAAGAGGAGAACCAATTTTAGCTCAAACTAAAACATCTGGATTTTCTCTATCTATAACAGCAATCGCATAAGCTCATTCAAGTATCTTAGTTATTTTTTTTATCGTATATTCTAAATCTTTTTCAAAGTATTTTTCTATAAGCTTAACTAAAACTTCACTATCTGTATCACCGTAAAATGTATATCAGTCCTTGATTAATGATTTTTTTAGTTCTATATAATTTTCTATGATCCCATTATGCACCAAGAAAAATCTCTTATTTAAAGAATAGTGTGGATGACAGTTCTCAAGTGTTACTCAACCATGAGTTGCCCATCTAGTATGAGCTATTCAAATATGATAATTTGTTAAATCTTTTTCATTTTTTTCAACCAGATTTACTAGGTTTCAAACTTTTCATACAGATTTTTCTAAATAAAAATCTCAAGCGTTATTAATCTCTACTATTCAAGCACTATCATATCACCTGTATTCTAGTTTTCTCAATCAATTAAGCAAGAAGCTAGTAGCTTCTTTTTCTCACATATATGCAAATATTCAACACATAAAAAAGTTTATTAAAAATAAAAAAATTCTTGATTAAATTATAATATGACTAAAATATAATTAAATTAATTTTTATATCAAATCAATATGAATAAAAAAATATATCTTGCACTATTACACTCTATCTGATTAACACAAAATAATCTTTTTAAATTATTTGAAAAAGATCAAAATTACAAAGAAATATATGAAAACATAAATCAAAAAATATTAAAAGATTTATGAATAGCAGATTTAAAAATAAAACAGATATTAAAAGAAAAAGAAAAGATAAACATCGAAAACTTAAAAGTGAGACTAGAAAATAAAGGGGTTGAGATTATAACTATTTATGATAATAATTATCCAGAAACATTAAAACAAATACCAAATAAACCTTTTTTATTTTACTTGAGATGAACTCTACCAAAACAAAACTGTTTAGCAGTAGTTTGAGCAAGAAAGATAACAGATTATTGAGTAAAAGCTATAAATGAAATAGTACCAATTCTATCAAACAATTTCTGTATAGTATCAGGATGAGCAGCTTGATGTGACAGCGAAGCTCACAAGGCTAGTGTAAATAGCCCATGTAAAACATTAGCAGTTTTGTGAACGGGGATAGATATAGATTATCCTAGTTCAAATAATATCTTATACAATAATATAGTTAATGCTTGATGATGAGTTATATCTATTTTTCCACTTTGAACTCCTTGAAATAACTACACTTTTCCAGTTAGAAATGAAATAGTTGCATGACTATCTGTTTGAACACTTGTAATTGAAGCTGAAGAAAAGTCTTGAAGTCTTATAACAGCAAAACTTGCTCTTGATATGTGAAGAGATTTATATGCTATACCTTGAGAAATATTTAAACCGAGATCAGTTTGATGCAATAAATTAATTAGTGCTTGAGAAGCTAAACTTGTAACTTGTGCAAACGATATATTATGAGAATATTGACTATCTGAAGAAAAAGTAAAAAATAAGATGAAAATAAGTTTCAAAGACGAGATAGAAGAGGCTATATATAAATTATTATCTCTGTGATCTTTAAGAGTTGATGAGATTATTAAGGATATAAAAATAGATATAAATATATTAAATCTTAAACTATCTATGCTAGAATTAAGTTGAATTATAAGAAAATCTAGTAGTTGAAAATATGAAATAGCTTAGTTTACTTGATTTTTATTATATTTTTATATAATTAAGATTGACCTTAATAAAAAACGCATGACCAACATCATTTTATTAAAAATCGAAATCATTATATTTGTATTATCATTTTGATACTTTGTGTACTATATAGTAGACAAATTTATTTACATGTACTTTAACATAAAAAGAATTGTTAAACCAGATAAAAAATTATTACAAGAAAAAGCTGATAAAATAAGCGAGCTACTAAAAAATAGAGAAGAAAAAATTATAGAAAAACATGAGTTAAAACAAAAATTAAATGAAAAGGAAAGTAAAAAAATAGCGGAAATATTAAAAAGAGTAGACATAAACTTTTCAAAATGATATATAGATACTGCAAAATCACTTATTATAGAAGGTCTTGCTATAGATAAATATAACAAAGATTTAAATCTCAGTTTAGCAAAAATATACGAAAATGAAAAAGAATATACAAAATGAGAATATATTTATATAGACTTACTAAAAGCTTATAAAGATAACTTTGAAATACTTAAAAAACTTTGATTTAATTTAGCATTACAAAAAAAGTTTAATGAATCAATAAATGTTTTTATAGAAGCATATAATAAAAGAAAGAACGACAATGATGTGCTTGAAATTTTGGCTGATTTAACTTACGAGATGAAATATTATAAAAAATCTTTAAAATTTATTAAACTATACTTAAAACAATTCCCAAGGAATACTGAAAAACTAAAAATGAAATGATATTGTTTAGAGCTACTTTGACAAACTGAAGAAGCTATAGAAACATATAAAAGAGTACTTGATTTACAACCATATAACACAAAAGTACTTGAAAAATTGAAACATTTATAAGGGCAAAAGTCAAAAGAAAAAGATTAAAGATGAATGATTAATTTTTCACAAAAATTATTAACAATCATTAAACATAAAAAGTAAACATCTAGTTTACTTTTTATTATATTTGAATACTTTTATTTATAATTCGTAATTTGTAATTGAAACATATATGCTAAAAATTCCTCCATATAGCTTAGAAGCTGAACAATCTGTGCTTTGAAGTTTACTCATAGATAAAGACTGATTTTTAACTATCTCTGATTTATTAACACATGAGGATTTTTATGATGAATCAAATGCAATGATATTTGAGGTTATGTTGAATCTTTATAAATTAAACAAACCAATTGACCTAATAACTGTAAAAGAAAAACTTGATGATAAAAAAATACTTGATAAAATCTGAGGAATAAGTTATTTAACTGAGCTTACAGAGATTGTCCCTACTACCGCTAACATATTTGAATACGCACAAATAGTAAAAAATAAATCAGTATTAAGAAAACTTATCAGAAGTTGAAATGATATTATTGCTTGCTGATATGATGAAGATAAACCTATAAATGAATTACTTGAAAAAGCTGAAAAATCTCTTTTTTGAGTAACTCAAACATTTATAAAAAATAAACTTGTTCATATAAATGACATACTTTCTCAAAGATATGAAGAGTTTGCAGAAATACACGAAAATCCAGAACTTATAAAAGAACATAGACTTCAAACTAAGTTTAAAAGTCTTGATGATAAGCTAGGAGGTTTAAAATGATGAGATATGGTGGTTCTTGCTGCGCGTCCTTCTATGTGAAAAACTGCTTTTGCTCTTAATCTTGCGCAAAATATATGATTTAATAGAAAAAATGTTGCCATATTTTCTCTTGAAATGAGTAAAGAACAATTGACTGATAGGATGATAGCAAGTGCTATGTGAATCAACTCTTGGAAGCTAGCAAAATGAGAATTAGAGGATGAAGAGTTTATGAAAATATGAGAGGCGATGGAAAAACTAAGTAATGCAAATATATATATAGATGATACAGCTTGATGAAGTTTAACTGACTTAAAAAGTAAATGTAGAAGACTTAAAATAGAGTCATGACTTGATTTAGTTATCATTGACTATCTACAACTTATGTCTAACTGAAACTCTCTAAACAGAGTGCAAGAGGTATCTGAGATATCAAGAGGTATAAAATCACTAGCTAGAGAATTATCAGTTCCAGTTATAGCTCTTTCTCAATTATCTAGATCACTAGAATCTAGACCTGACAAAAGACCTATAATGTCAGACTTAAGAGAGTCAGGATCTATAGAACAAGATGCTGATATTATTATGATGTTGTATAGGGAAGAGTATTATGATGAGTTTACAGAAAGAAAATGAGTAACAGATATACTTATAAGAAAAAACAGAAATGGTCCTATTTGAAATATAGAACTTATGTTTGAAAAAAATAATCAAAAATTTATCGAAATAGAAAGAAATATGGGAGGATATGCTCCAGAGGAAGATTAACTATAATATATGAAACAAATAAATTTTTCAGTTATAAATCTCGGGTGTAGTAAAAATACTGTTGATACAGAATTTGTTCTTTGAGAGATTTTAAAACTAAATTCAGAAGAAAATCAAATCAACTTTTTTCCTGATCCAGAGGATAAAGAGGTAGAGTATGTGATTATAAACACATGCTGATTTTTATCTAGTTCCAGAGACGAAGCAGAAGAGACTATCTGGTACTATGACCATATATGAAAAAAAGTTATACTTATTGGTTGTTATGTACCTGTAAAAGATGATAAGTTTTTATCTTGACTAAAAAACCTTGAAGCTGTTGTACCTTATAGCGAGGTTAAAAATGTGAGTGAGATATTGATACCTCACCCTAACCCTCTCCTTTGAGAGGAGAGGGGACAAGAAAATATTCTACCTCCTTCTCCTTTGAAGGAGAAGGATTGAGGATGAGGTGTTAACTTAAAACACAACCTCTACAAACTCAAAAAAGATAAACTACAATCTTACTTATCAAAAATAGGTTGAGATCAAATCAATACAAAAGCATATATCTACTGAAGTGAATCTGTTAGAGCATTTTTACATGCTGATAAATGATATGAGTACTTAAAAATTGCAGAATGATGTAATAACAAATGTAGTTTTTGTATTATTCCAAATATAAGATGAAAACAAACCTCAAGAACAATAGAAGATATACTCACAGAAGTAAAAATCATGGTTGATAGTTGAATAAAAGAAATAGAAATCATTTCTCAAGATACAACTAGATATTGAGTTGATTTATACAAAGCCCCTAAACTTTTAGAGCTACTTGAGGAAATAGATAAGCTTGAATGAGACTTCAAAATAAGGTTATTTTATATGTATCCAGATATACTTAGTTTATCCCATATAGACAGACTTGCAAACCTCAAAAAACTACTTCCTTATTTTGATTTTCCATTTCAACATATAAGTCCAACTGTTTTAAAAAATATGGGAAGATTTTATGATGATAAACATATTCTTAAACTACTTGATTATATAAAAGAAAAATTTAATAAACCATTTTTACATACAAACTTTATTGTTTGATTTCCATGAGAAAAAGAAGATGATTTTGAACAACTTCTTAATTTTGCGAAAAGATACGAGTTTGATAGTGTTTCAGTTTTTGGATATCATGACGAACCTCTTGCAGATAGCTCAAAACTTGAAAATAAAGTAGATAATAAAACTATAAGAGATAGACTAAAAAGGCTGAAAAAAGTATTAAATGATATATATGATAAAAAAGATGATATTAGAGTAGGAGAAGAGCAAGTTTGATATATAGATGATATAATTGATGAAAAAACATTAATAGTTAGACCTGAGATAAAAGCTCCTGAGGTCGATGATTATGATAAGGTAAAAGTATGAGATGTAATATCTTGAGAATTTGAAATTTGAAGCAAAATTGTATACATTTATAATCCATAAAAAGAAAGTTTATAGGGACTTACTTTTTTATTTTTTAAAAAATATAAAATAGGAACGTCAAATATTTGACGTCTATTTTTTTATGTGTTACAATTTATTTGTAATTTAAATTTTTAATTATTTACTATGACAAAAAAACAAAAACAAGCTTTTATGAGCAGAGTATATATGTATATATTTTTATCACTTTCTTTTTTAACTGGATTAGGAATATTTAATGCTTACGCTTATGCTGACTTAGTAATGTGTAATGAACATCCTGAAGTTGCATACAATTCTCCTTTTATTGCCCTAGTTGTTGATAGATAAACTTTCTATAAAAAACAATTTTGAAAAAAAGACCTTGTTTGTATAATACAAAACAAGGTCTTTTTATTTTTTAATATACATATAAATAATATGACAACATATTATATAGTACGAGTCAGTTAAAGATTTAAAATAACAGGCAATTATAATTATCTTTAACAATTAAAACAAAATATGACAAAAGAATTTCCAAAAAAATATTCTCCAAAAGATTTTGAAGAATTAATATATAAATCATGGGAAGAGAACTGAAAATTTAAACCAAGAAAAAGTACCACTTGAGAACAATTTTACATACCTATGCCTCCACCAAATGTAACTTCTAAACTACACATTGGTCACTCAGTTATGTTAACTCTTGAAGATATCATGACAAGATATCATAGGATGAAATGAGATGCTACCCTAATGATTCCAGGTACAGATCATGCCGGTATTTCTACACAAGTAAAAGTAGAAGAAAAACTAGCTGCAGAATGAAAAAGTAAAAAATCTATCTCAAGAGAAGAGTTTTTAAAAGAGTGCTGGGATTGGAATGACTTATACTGATGACAAATACAACAACAATTTAGAAAAATGTGAACTTCATGTGACTGGTCAAAGGAAAAGTTTACATTTGAAGACTCTATGAATGACAAAGTAAATAAAGCTTTTGTTGATTTATATAACAAAGGTCTTATTTACAAATGAGAATACATGGTTAACTATGATCCAGTTTTAGATACTGTTGTATCGGATCAGGAGGTAGTTCATAAAGAGGAAAAAGGGAAATTATATCACATAACATACTTTGTTTCTTGAAGTGATAATGAAGTAATTGTTGCTACAACTAGACCAGAAACTATGCTTTGAGATGTAGCAGTTGCTGTTCATCCAAAGGATAAAAGATATAAAAAACTACTTAAAGCTGGTAAAAAACTTATATTACCAATAGTTAACAAAGAGATACCATTAGTAGCTGATGAAATGGTAGATATGGAGTTTGGAACTTGAGCAGTAAAAATAACTCCTGCTCATGATGCCAATGATTTCCAAGTTGGTAAAAGACACTGATTACCTCTTGATAACATAGTTATCTGAAAAGATGGTAGGATGACTGCTGTTGCTTGAATATTTGCATGACAAGACTATAAAACTGCTAGATCTAATATAGTTGAACTACTAAAATCAAAATGAAATTTAGTAAAAATCGAGGACCATGTTTCAAAAGTAGGATATGGTGAAAGAACATGAGCTAAAATAGAAACAATCATATCAACTCAATGGTTTGTAAAAATAGATCCTATAGTGAAAAAAGTTATAAAAGGTTACAGAGAAAAAGATTTTAAAATAGTACCCCAAAGATTTAATAAAATATTTGAAGACTGGATATTTAATTTAAGAGATTGGTGTATATCAAGACAACTTTTATGGTGACACAGAATCCCTGTTTGGTATTGACCAGACTGAGAGATGTTTTGTGCTGAAACTGAAGAGTTAGCACTTGAGACTGCCAAAGCACACTACTGAAAAGATACTAGTTTAATTAGAGATCCGGATGCTCTTGATACATGGTTTTCTTCTGCTCTTTGGCCTTTTGCTGTACTAGATTATAACATGGATGGTTGAGAGCAGCCAGATTTAGTAAAAGAGTTTTATCCTGCTTCAGTACTTGAAACGGGACATGATATCATCTTCTTTTGGGTTATCAGAATGCTACTTTTTTGATACGAATTTACAGGACAAACTCCATTTAAAACTATCTATTTACACGGACTCGTAAGAGATAAAATAGGTAGAAAGATGAGTAAATCTTTATGAAACTGAGTTGATCCAGTTGATATGATAGAAAAATATGGTACTGATGCGCTAAGACTTACACTTTCTATCTGAAATACTCCATGAAATGACTTAAAATTTGATGAAGCAAATGTAGAAAACAACATGTTTTTCATAAATAAACTTTGGAATGCATCTCGTTTTGTATCAACAAACCTTGAAAAAGTAGAAACTGATGTTGATAAACTAGAATCAGAACTAGAAAAAAACTATGACTCTTTAATGTTTCATGAAAAATGGATTTTAAGTAGAATTAAGTATCTTTCTGATTTAGTTACAAAAGCTATGGAGGATTTTGATTTTTCTGAAGCTGGACAAGAACTACAAACATTTACAAAAAATGAATTTTGTGATTATTATATAGAAGAGTTTAAACTTACTAAGGATAATTCTAAATATGGAGCAAAAGTTATATCATATACTTTAAATAAGTTACTTAAACTTTGGCATCCATACATACCTTTTGTAACAGAAGAGATTTATCACAAAATAGGTTTTGAAGGAGATTTGATTGAAGCTGCTTGGGGAAATGTAAACTTAAAAAGAAATGAAGAAATAGAAAAAGAAAATACTTTGATTTTAGATATTATAAGGGAGATAAGAAGTATCAGAGCTGATAACAATGTCATGCCAAATAAAACTATAGGACTTCAAATCTATGCTAAAAATAAAAATGCTGAGATTATATCTCCAGTTCTTGATTTGATAGCTTGAATAGTTAAAGCTGATGATTATAAACTTGTTGATAAAAAACCAGAGTGAGAAAACCTTGCTTTTGGTGTTATAAAAGCTTGAGTTGAAGTATATGTTGATACATCTAATGCTCTTGATGTAGAAAAAGAAGTTGAAAGATTAAAGGAGCAAATAACTGACACAAAAGAATACATAGCAATTCTTGATAAAAAACTACTAAACGAAAGTTTTGTAAGAAAAGCTCCTGAACACTTAGTAAGAGCTGAGATGGATAAAAAAGCTCAAGCTAAAGATAAACTTAAAAAACTTGAAGAAAAATTAAATAGTTTTAAATAATAAAAAACATCTAGATGCTTTGTCTAGATGTTTTTTATTTTTTTATTTGATTAAAATGTTAAAAACTTTATATTGATTAAGTATTTAACTTAAAAAATAAAAAATATGAAAAAATTGCTCTCTATCATGATTTTAATAATATCACTTTTACCTTTTGTAGTAAATGCTGAAGAAAGTTATCTATTTGATGGTTTTGAGAATGCACCAAATACACAACAGATTCAAACTATACAAGATGATAGATTAAGATACTGTGAACAAACCTATCTAGAGGCCATGAGAAGAAGACCTTTTACTGGTGAAGAAATAAAAACCTGTAAAGATGTATTTATCAAAAGAATCAAGGAAGAGATAGAGTATAAGAGAAGAGTGATGCAAGAGAGAAATATTTACTAAAAAGCTCCAATTTTGGAGCTTTTTTTTGCTTAAACCTAACTTTTCTATATAATCCTAAAAATTATTTTTTAAAAGCTAGATTATTATGAAAATAGGTATAGTTTGACTACCAAACGTTTGAAAATCAACTTTATTTAATGCTCTGACTAAAAACTACAGTGCTGATGCTCAAAATTTTCCATTTTGTACTATAGAACCAAATGTGTGAATGGTAAATGTTTTTGATAGTAGGCTAGAAAAAATAAGAATGGCAGTAGGGTGACAAAAAGTTATTCCAGCTACATGTGAATTTATAGATATAGCGGGAATAGTAAAAGGAGCGAGTGAAGGTGAATGACTTGGTAATAAGTTTCTTGCTAACATAAGAGAAGCTGATGCTATACTTCAAGTTGTTAGAGTATTTGAAGATGGTGATATAATACATGTGCATTGAGAAGTAAATCCTAAAAGTGATATAGAAGTAATCAATTCTGAGCTTATACTTGCAGATATCGATACTATAGAAAAAAGAATAATAAAAGATGGTAGAAAAGCAAAATCAGACAAAGAGATAGCGGTGCAATTTGCAACAATTGAAAAAGTATTAGCTGAACTAAATAACTGAAAATTAGTTTCAGATCTAGACTTAAACGAAGATGAAAAGGAACATATAAGAGATTTACACCTACTTACAAATAAAAAGTTTGTTTATGCTTGTAATGTAAGCGAGGATATGATGGATACTCCTGAAGATAAGCTAAAAGATATAATAGGTATAACAAATGCTGACACTAGAGTGGTGCCAATTTGTGCTAAACTGGAAGCTGATATGATAGAGATGAATGAAACTGAGAGAAAAGAGTTTTTAGAAGAGATGTGACTTATAACTACTGGTTTAGATAACTTGATTAAAGCTAGTTATGATGCTCTTGGGCTTATGTATTATTTCACAGCTTGAGAAAAAGAAGTAAGAGCTTGGACTATTCATAAGTGAGATACAGCTCCACAAGCTGCCTGAGTGATACACACTGATTTTGAAAAATGATTCATAAAAGCAGATGTTGTTAACTGGGCTTTCCTAGTAGAGTTTGGATGATGGAGTAAAGCTAGAGAAGCATGAAAGGTAAGTTTAGAAGGTAAAGATTACATAGTTCAAGATTGAGATGTGATGTTATTTAAATTTAATAATTAAAAAAAGTAGAGTGTCTTTTTTTATCAACTCTACTTTTTAGGGAGCAATTCAATTTACTCTTTTTTTAATTTAAAATAAATGAGTTATAATCATTCTCTCAACTATCTATTTTTTTATAATTTTTCAGAATATACCATTGTGTTTTCGTTATTTGTTTATAAGCATCCCATCTGTTTTCGTAAAGTTTTGAGTGAAGTATAGCTCTCCAGATTTCTGAGTAAATATATAAGATCAGATTTCAGATCTTTCAATTATAAACTTCATTTTTCCAAAAAATATATCTATATATAAACATCATCTTAATCTTTTGGATGTCAGCTATCCTGTTTACTGGGCTAGGAGAGTGAGTATAAGTCATATTTGGTACAAATACCAAACTTCATTTACCGTATTTTTTAAATATTTGATATGAAAAATAAACATCTTCTCAGAAACTCCATCTGATAAAATTTGAATTAAATCTGAAGTGTTTTAATACTTCTTTTTTTATTACCATACAACCTGAAAGCCACTCTACAAGTGTAGGTTCATTATAATCCATGTTTACAGTATTTTGACCTGTTTTTAGGACTATATTTTCTTTTTTTAAAGAGTCTTGTGCTAATAAAAATCTAAAAAACTTTTTTATAAAAGATTTTTTTTGTGGAATTACATTTTTATCTTTTCAAGCTATAGCATAAACTAAAGAGTGTGTATCTAAATAATTATATCAAATCTCTATATAGTTGTTTGATATTTCTAAATCATCGTCTATTAAAAATATATAATCTCAAGAAACTATCTCAAATCACTTATTACGAGCTATAGCAACAGATTTTATATCAGAGTAAATTAAGTTTATGTTTAGTTTTGTTTCAAATTCTATCAAGACTTCACTAGTTTTATTTATATCTCATTGTTCGACTATAATCACTTCATCTGGAAGTAAATTATTATTTAAAATAGCATTTATAGATTTCACTAATGAGCTTTGTCTATCAAGAGTCGGAATAATTACTGAAATTTTTTTCATTAATTTTGTTGCTTTTATTTATATTAATTTTATTATAACTAAAATATTTTATTATCAAATATAGTAACTAAAAAACTAATTTAATGCTAAAAAAAATTGCCTCAAACACTATAGCTCAAGTATTATCAAAACTAGTTACAGCAGTTATAGCAATAGTACTTATCTGAATACTTACAAACTACTTAACAGTCGAGCTTTATTGAACTTATTCAAAAGTATACAATTATTCATATATTTTTGCTTTTTTAGTAGATCTAGGATTGTATGCTATAACTATAAAAGAGATCTCAGCAAATAAAGATAAAACAGAATACATTTTTTGAAATATACTAACTCTCAGACTAATTACATGAGTTTCGGTTTTGTTTTTTTCTCTACTTATTGCATTTTTTCTACCTTGATATAACTCTAGTTTAGAACTTCTAAGTATATTGATACTTGGATTTTTTACTATATTTTCACTATTAAATTCGAGTTTTCTTGCGCTTATGCAATCATATATGAAAATGGAATTTTCTTTTGTATCAATAGTTTCATGAAAGCTTTTAGTTTTAGCGCTTACATTTTTTGGTATTTATTATTTATTTCCATTAAATCAGATAAACTGAAACTATTTTTATCCTTTTTTATGGATAATACTAGCTTGAACTATAGGTATATTTTTAAATATGGTTTTTAACTATTTTTATGCTAAACGTATAACTCATATAAGATTTAAGTTTGATTGGGAATATATAAAACATATTTTTAAAATCTCGGTTCCTTATGGTATAGCCTTGTTCTTATCGGTAGTTTATACAAAAATAGATATAGTCTTAATTAGTTTGATGGAAAAATGAGTGATAGGTGAGAGAAGTATAGCCCTCTACTCACTACCTCTAAAAATCATGGATGTATTTATGATGATGTGAGCTTTTTTCTTGAATGCGCTTTTACCAATACTATCACAAAATTATAAAGAAAACAAGATAGATAAGATAAAAGAGATACTTGAAAATGCTTTTAAAGTGCTTTTTTGAGCAGCAGTTTGAATTGTTTCTTTATGACTAGTATTTAAAGAAACCATTATCAAAATAATAGCAACTCCAGATTATCTAGAAGTAACAGACTTAAACAAATACACTTCAAGTGAAGCTTTTTCAGTTGTACTTTTTATACTTTTATTCTTCTATGTTAGTTTGATTTTTTCTTACTTACTTGTAGCAACAGAGAGACAAAATAGACTACTAAAAATTACAAGTATATTAACGATTATAAATATAGTTTGAAATATAATCCTAATACCTTATTTAAGCTTTATATGAGCTTGAATAGTTACAGTTATAACTCAAATAAGCTTTTTTATACTTGGATATTTATTTACTAGAGATATTCTAACATTTAAGTTTCCACTTAAGTTCATATTATATACAAGTATACTTTGAATTATTTTATATATTATGTGATTATATCTAATAAACAGTTTTTCACTAGGATTGTACCTAAACCTAGTTTATTGAGGAGTACTGTTTTTAGTATATGCAAGCTTAATCTGGAAAGTAGAATATAGGGCAGTTAAAAATTTGACAAACTAATATTTTACGGTTATAATATTTATGTATTTTATAATTTAATTATATTATTATGGTAAATACAATGTGAGAATCATATTCAGCTGAATCAGTAGATCCAGCTATTCAAGCTCTAGTGGAAAGTAATTCTCTTAGATCAGTAGATCCAGCTATTCAAGCTCTAGTGGAAAGTAATTCTCTTAGATCAGTAGATCCAGCTATTCAAGCTCTAGTGGAAAGTAATTCTCTTAGATCAGTAGATCCAGCTATTCAAGCTCTAAAAGATGCTAATGATGCTAAATTATTAGCTGATAAAATAAGAAGTTGAACTATTTAGTCTTAAAAAGATAAGTTAATTGTAATTACAATTAACTTATCTTTTTCTTTAACACAGCTACAAAAAATCATTCAGTTTCAATGCTTGGAAGCAGTCTTACAGCCTTTTGAACTTCATTTCTGTAAATCTGTTTTCAGTAAGATTTTATTCAAGCTTTAGTATATTTTTTTATACTTTCATCTTTAAAAACATCATTTATATCTACTATTTCTAATTCTTGATAGTTTGAAAGTAAATAGTGAACTATTCCTTCATTTTCTAGTGGATCAAGCGTACAAGTACTGTAAATCAAAGTTCAACAAGGTTTTAATAGGGAAATAGCGTGTTTTAGTATATCCTGTTGGAGCTTGTAATTTCTTTTATTTATTCACTCTTTCTCTAAAAACTTGTAAGTTTTTTCATTATGTAAGTTTATCCTTCACTCTGCACTACAAGGTAGATCAGCAATGATGATATCAAAATATCATTGTGAATAAGTATTTTTCAACTCTCTTGCATCTCATTTAACTAGCTTTACATTTTTACATCACTGTCTTTCAATTGTAAATTTAAGTTTATCAAATCTGATTGTATTACTTTCATTTGCAACTATTTCTCAATTATTTTCAAGCAAGGCACTTATGTGACTTGTTTTCCCCCCTGGCGCAGCTGTTAAATCAAGAATCTTAATATCTTGTCATTCTGAATTTATTTCAGAATCATAATTTGTATTTTTACTTTTTAATGATCCTGAAATAGATTCAGGATGACAATAACTACAAATAAACATTACAATCTCTCCAATCAATTGACTTGTTATCCCTTGCATATATATCTTTCAATCAGTAAAGATATCTAAATCCCAAAGATCTTTTTCTTTTCAATCTACTAGCTTATATCCATTTTTTAAATAAGATATTTTTTCAAATTTTAAGTTATCGTTATTTAAAACTTGTTCTATTTCTTCGTTTGATGATTTCAGTGTATTTACTCTGAAAGTAACCTTTCTCTTTTCAGTTTTAAATCAAGCAAAAATAATATCTAATTCTTCTTTTGAATAGATATTTTTTAGCTTTTCTAAAAAATTTTTATCTAATTCATCTTGCATCATTTATGTTTTATTGTATAATATACATAGCTAATTATAGTATTTAAAATGTAAAAGTAAAATTATGGTTGAAAAATCTGGCACAAATTGATATCTAAGAGATGAAGTTCAAGATATAATTCTACTTGAAAGACCTGAACTACCTTTTAATGTTGTGGAAAAAATTGTAAATAGGATTATGTGAATATTAAAAACAAGAAGTGATGTAGATATTTATTGAGCTTTACATGAAGCTATACTAGAAAAAGAAAGAAAAGATATGTACGATAAGTATTTAAATTATTTAAGCTTATTTTGAGCCAAAAAAGAGCAATCTACCCCAAAAAGTATGAGAGATTACTTTTATATCCAAGAAACTAGTCGAGTTTCTATACATAACAGGATAGAAGCAATAGAAAAGATGTGAATATTTGATGCTTTAAAAGAGTGAAGATGAGTGATAGTTAAGATAGAAAAATGAAACAAACTTTGATACAGAGTCAGGGGTATAACATCAAACTGAATGCTTAGGGTTATTGAGTGAAAGCAAAAATCATGAATACGTAAAATAAGTCATAAAAGTATTACAGAAGTTACTATTTTTCAATAAAAAGAAGCTTAAAGCTTCTTTTCTAATTCTTCATTTTTTTCTTTCATATATTGTAAAAACTCTCTTTTCTTGAACCTATAGATATAGATTCATGTAATAACTAAAACTCAAATCATTATATACATTAGATAATCAAGAAGTGTTTCATAATATTGAGCAAATAGAGTTCAAAGTATGATAAAAGTAACTGCCCGTATAGTTGATCATATAACATTATAAATAAAAAAAGTTCTATGATGCATTCACATACTTCCAGCTATAAAAGGAACAAAAGCTCTTGCTACATTGTGAAACTTTCAAGCTATAATTCACCATGGTCACCACTTTTTTATTCATTTTTTTAGATATCTCACTTCTGTTTCTCATATACCAAACCACAGTCAGTACTTTTTAAAAAACTCTTCTCAGTGATATTTTCAAAGTATATATCATAAGTAATTTGATAATATAGCTCAAATTGATGCTATAAAAATTACATAATAAAGATTTGTTGTTGCTTTTTCAGCAAAAAATCATCCTACTATTAAAAGTATATTTTGCCCAGGAACCACAACTCATAAAACTGGAAGTCATTCTATCAAACTACTTAAAAATATAATAAGATAGTTCCAATTTCATAAACCATGGACAACTATCTTAACCCATTCTATAAAATCTTTTATCAAATCAGGTCTAACTAAAGCTAGTATAGCTAGAACAAAGGTTAGAATTATAAGTAATTTAATTATTATATCTGCAATTTTTTTAAGCATTTACTGATTTTTATCTTTTAATACAAAATATATTATAGAAGCAAAACGAGTTTTTACAAATAAATATGACTATTTCTTGCTTTTTTCAGATTTTTTGTAAAATAGTTTGGAATTTTAAATTTTTAAAAATTATCCAATGCAATTAAATGTAATTAAAAATAGATATATTTATTTTACAGTATCTTGATTATTTCTTATAGTTTCTGTTTTTTTACTTTTGTTTACAAAACTAAATCTAGGTATTGATATGACATGAGGAACTCAAGCTGAGTACTCATATACAAACACAATTGATATAGAAGAAATTAGAACTAAACTTGAGCAAGAAGCAAAAACAGTTGTTTTTGAAGATAAAGAAGTTATAAATGCTATAAATGCATATACAATTAGTTGAGAAAAAAGTCTTTCAGTTATTGCTTGATTTGATAGTAGTATAGAAACAGCAAAATTAGAAGAACTTAAAAATGATTTTAGAACAAAAGCTCTTGATATATTAAAACAATCAGACTCTACTATTACTGAAACAAGTTATACAAATATAGGTAAAAGTTTCTGAGATTATATAAAAAATACAGCTCTTTTAACTTTAGCTATAGCTATATTTGCTATTGCATTTTATCTAGCTTGGGCATTTTCTTGAGTTGCATCAGGGATAAGTGTTATGTCTTTTTCTGTTATAACAATTATAACTTTATTTCATGATGTACTTATAGCTTCAGGATTATATGTAGTTAGCTCTATATTTTTCCCAGAATTTAAAATAGACACATTTTTTGTTACAGCTCTATTAACTATATTGGGTTATTCTATTAACGATACGATAGTAGTATTTGATAGAATTAGAGCAAACTGAAAAAATATGATTTCAAAAAACAAACCATTAGATGAAATACTTGACGTATCTATATCAGATACATTAAGAAGAAGTATATTTACAAGTTTGACTTTATTTTTTGTACTCTTAACTATTTTATTCTTTGGTCCTGAAACTATTTCATGATTTGTGTTAGTTATGTTATATGGTACGGTAGTTGGTACTTACAGTTCTATATTTATAGCTTCTCCTCTTCTTTACGAGTTCAATAAGAATAAAAAAATAAGCGAGATCAAAAAAACAGAACAAAGTATAGAAGATAAAATAGTAGTTTAATTATGCAAGAATCCATTCTAAAAACAATATTTAAAAGTTATATAGAAACAGTATGAAAAACAAAATTTGTTTTCATACTTGTTTTTTGATTTATAACCACTCTTATAGGTATAGCTGAACCAATAGTTTTTACACAAATTATAAAGCAACTTGAAGAGTATTTTAAAACATGAGTATTTGAAATTTCTATATTTATAAATCTCATTTTATTTTGGTGATTATTTATTATTTTAACTATAAGTTCATGATTTATTTATAGTTATATATTTATATCTAAACCTTTAGTAGCTCATTATAAAAATATTACTGCAAAATTTTCATCAAAGATTATAAATATGACTTATGATAAATATCTAAAAAATAAACCTTGAAATATTTATAAAATACTTGATAGATGAACGGATTCTGAATTTTGGTTTTTACATACATTTTTTTTAGACTATTATAAAAACTTCATTTCTCTTATAACCATAATTATTGTTCTATTTTATTTTCATATTAAAATGGCTTTATTAACATTTTCTATGTTACCTATAATGATATTATTTTGAATATATTTTTATAAAAAATTATATCCTATACAATCAGAATTAAATAAAAAATGGGAAGCAGTTTTTTGAGATATATGAAATATAATGAGTAATTTTTTACTTACAAAATCACTAACTCTAGAAAAATATTTTAATAAAAAAATCGATTATCAATTAAATCATATATTAGATGAACAATTAAAAGTTGATAAATGATGGAGTATTTCTAATATATATACAGCAAGTATTGTGATGATATCAAGAATTATAGTATTATGATTTTGAGTATATTATGTTATAAGTGGTGAGATTAGTTTTGCTGAATTATTTTTATTTTTTGCATATATATGATGGATTTATTTTCCACTAGGTTTTATATTTTCTCAATTAAGAAAAGTACAAGAATTATTAACTGCAATTCAAAGATTATATACTAAATTTGATAATATAGAAAAAGATACAATAAAATGATGAATAAAGCTTGAAGATGTAGAATGAAATATAGAATTTAAAAACGTATGTTTTGAATACATAGAATGAATAAAAATTATAAATAATATAAATTTTAAAATTAATTCTTGAGAAACTATTGCTTTTGTCTGAAATACATGAGCATGAAAATCTACAATAGTAAATTTAATTTTAAGACTATGGGATATATCATCATGAGAAATTAATATTGACTCAATAAATATAAAAGATATAAACAAGGAAAGTTTAAGAGATAATATATGACTAGTATCTCAAGATAATAGTTTATTTAACTCAAGTATTAAAGAAAATCTGCTTTATGCTAACCCAAAAGCATCAAAAAATGAATTAGAACAAGCTTTAAAAAAAGCAGAAGCAAACTTTGTATTTGATTTAAAAGAGGGAATTGATACAGTTATATGAGAAAGATGACTAAAATTATCTGGGTGAGAAAAACAAAGATTAAGTATAGCTAGACTTTTTTTAAAAAATCCTAAAATATTAATACTTGATGAAGCAACAAGTGCACTTGATAATAAAACTGAACGCTTAGTTAAAAAAGCTTTAGATAATCTTATGAAATGAAGAACGAGTATAATCATAGCACATAGATTATCAACTATACAAGGAGTAGATAGGATCTATATGTTAGAAAATGGAAAAATAGTAGAGGCTTGAAATTATAATGAGCTTATGACAAAACAAGCAAAATTTTATTCACTAGCTAATCCTGAACATTTAATTATTAATTAGAAGACAGGTTGTAGGCGTTAGGACGCCTAGCTTTTAGAGATATTTTAACACCTACAACCTAACACCTGTAACCTACCACCTAAATATATGATAAATCACCTAGCAATTATAATGGATTGAAACCGTAGATGGGCAAAAAAGAGACTCCTACCAGCGGTAGCATGACACAAAGCCTGAGCTGATAATGTAAAAAACATAACGCAACTAGCTTGGGATAAAGGTATAAAATATCTGACCTTATGGGCATTATCAACTGATAATCTACAAAAAAGATGAGAAGAAGAAGTTTCTCATATCATAAAACTTATAAATTGAATAGAAAAATATTTATGAGATATGATGAAAAAATGAGTTAAATTGAATCTAATTTGAGATATAAAAAAACTACCAGAAGAGTCAAAAAAGATATTAACATCCTTACTAGAAAAAACTAAAAACAACTCTTGAATTGTTTTAACAATTGCTTTAATATACTGATGACAAGATGAGATTATAAGAGCAACAAAAAAGATTCTTGAAGCTTGACTTAATCCTGAAACTCTTACAAGAGAAGAGTTTAGGAAATACTTAGACACAAAAGACCTACCTCAGCCAGATGTAATAGTTAGAACTGGTTGAGACATAAGACACTCTTGATTTTTACTTTTTGATAGCGAATACTCTGAATATTATTTTACTCAAAAATGATGGCCAGAGTTTGATGAAGAAGAACTTGATAGTGTAATTAATAGCTTTGAAAAAGCTAAACGTAATTTTTGAAAATAAACCTCTCTCTTGAATTCTCTCTCCTTATCAGGAGAAAGAGGTAAAATTAAAGGAGTATGATACATTAAAATATGCTTCCAAATTGGTATAATACATATAAGGAAACTATAGAAAAAAACATAGATTTGTTTTTTGAAGAGTATTTAAGTAAAAAAACTTCAAAACCACTTGAGGAATTTAAAGAGGTAATAAAATACTCTGTTTTATGATGAAAAAAAGTTAGAGCAATACTTGCTTTAGAATTTTATTTAAATCTATCAAATAAAAAAATAGAAGATATAAAATGAGATGATGATATCATAAAATTTTGTATAGCTTTAGAATTAATTCATGCTTATAGTCTAATACATGATGACTTACCAGCAATGGATAATGATTCATTAAGAAGAGGACAGTTAACTGTTTGGAAAAAATTCTCTGAATGTGATGCTATATTAGCATGAGATTTATTAAATACCATTAGTTTTGAAATATTATCTGATTTATCTTCTCCGGCAGATAGTGTTATGCTAATTAAACTTCTATCAAATGCTGTTTGATTTTATGGTATGATTTGATGACAAGTGGAAGATTTGTATTTTGAGAAAAATTCTTGAGAGTTAAACATAGATTTACTAAAAAAATTACACGCAAAAAAAACCTGAGCTTTGATTAGAACTTCAATCATTGGATGAATAGTTCTATCATGAAATACTCAAAATTTTGAGAATTACTCTCGCTTTGCTGATAATATATGACTTGCTTTTCAAATAAAAGATGATTTACTTGATGTAGAATGAACTAGTGAGGAAACAGGTAAGAGTGTATGATGAGAAAATAAGTGATTTGTTCACTTTTTATGATTAGAAAAATCAAAGCAAGAACTTGATAGACTTATAAGCGATAGTTTAGAATTAATTTTACCCCTAAAATCTGAAAAATTAAACTTTATCACAAACTACATACAAAAAAGAAATAAGTAATTACTTATTTCTTTTTTGTATGCGGTTTAAAGCTAAATTTCTTATATAATTATCCCTTAATGACTTAAACTTAATTAACCAAGGTGGTATCATCCACCAAATTTTAATTAAATTTCATAAGTATTTAAGTTTTTCTATTACTGTATATCAATCAATTTCTCACTCTATTGTATGTATTTCATTTTCTATTACTCTATTCTTTATTACTTCCTGTTTATCAGGATCTAAAGCTAGTTTTTCAAAATTATAAGGACTTTCAATATTTATTACTTCAACTTTAAATTCCTTAAAAGTTCATCATTTTTCAACTAATTCAACCAAAGTAACTAATTTTGCAATTTCATTGTTTTTTATCAAATCTTCTATTATATTTTGCACATCAAGTATCTGAGTTGTCCTTATCGCTAACTTTTGATTAATTCATCACAATAATTTTTTTATTTTATTAATATCTATTGGTGAAAAACTAATTTTTGTAAGTGTTTTTTTAAGTCTATCTCCGATTATAAATCAAATAGGTATTAATTGAGAAAATAAGCCTCAAATCTCAATCATTATCTTTTTAACATCCTCAGGAAAACTTTTTACTTGATCTTGTTTAAGTAAATTTATTAATGATCTTATTTTTTCATATATATTACTAGAAAGATCGTGATATGCATTAATTAAATCTTTCGTATCTGTATTTTCACTTCTTTTATTTTCAACCAAAATACTTGCAATCAACTCTTCTTCTCTTTTTGAATAATTTCAATCGTTTAATGTTGTAGCTAAACTTTTTCCTAAACTTATCTGATCTAATTCTAAAACACCCAATATAGCCTCAACATTTAATTTTACTTCTTCAATTTCATCAAGTATTTTTTGCGTTAATTCAATTAGATGCATAGCTCTATCAATATTTTTTCCTCACAACTCAGGTTGCTGTCACATAATAGTTATTTAAAAATATATTTAATTTAATTATATACAATATATAGTATAAGTCAATATATATAGCTAATAAAAAAGGCTTAAACATTTAAGCCTTTGAAATTTAACCTTTAATAATTTTATCAATGAGTCCATAAGCCAAAGCTTCTTCGGCTGTCATAAAATAATCTCTATCACAATCAGCTTCAACTTTTTTTATATCTTGTCATGTATGCTTTGAAAGGATCTTATACAATCTTATTCATGTTTTTATAATATGTTCAGCTGCTAATTTAATCTCAACAGCTTGCCCCTCAGCACCACCTAATGGTTGATGAATCATTATCTCACTATGAGGAAGCGCATATCTATGTCATTTTTCACCTCATGCTAGAATTATTGACCCCATAGAAGCTGATAATCAAATTGAAACTGTATGAACAGGACATTTTACAAGCTGCATAGTATCATATATAGCAAGCCCAGCTGTTACGTGTCATCCTGGAGAATTAACATACATAGTTACAGGGGCTTTAGGATCTTGTTTTTCTAAAAATAAAAGCTGAGCTATAACCGTATTAGCTACATGACTATCTATAGCATCACCTAAAAATATAACTCTATCCTCAAGTAATCTAGAGTATATATCATAGGCTCTCTCTCAACTCGGAGTTTTATCAATAACAGTTGGAATTAAAGTATTTCTAACTTGTTTTTTATTATCTACAATCATTTTTATATAAAATTAAATTTTAATAAGTTTAATATATTTACTTATATAATTATATCAAACTTTTTTTATTTTATAAAATAATTCCACTAATTACAGCTTTACAAAGTGATTATTATGTATACAATAAAAAAAATTTAGTATTTAAGAGGAAAAAATGACAGTAGTAACAAGATTTGCACCAAGTCCTACTTGATACGTACATATTTGAAGTTTAAGAACAGTTTTATATAACTACTTATTCGCAAAAAAACATTCTGGAAAGTTTATGCTTCGTATAGAAGATACAGATAGAACAAGGTACGTGGAATGAAGTGTTGAAAATATGCTAGGAGTACTTGCGAATATGTGACTCATACCAGATGAGTGACCAAATAATCCTTGAGATCTTTGACCATATTTTCAATCAGAAAGATTAGATATTTATAAAAAATATATAGAACAATTAGTACAAGAAGACAAAGCTTACTATTGTTTTTGTAGTTCTGAAAGACTTGATGAGTTAAGAAAAGAACAAACTGAACTTGGACTACCAACAAAATATGATAAAAAGTGTAGATATTTAAGTTTAGAAGAGATAAAAGAAAAGTTAGCTTCTGGTGTACCATATACAGTTAGATTAAAAGTACCTGAAAATAAAGAAGTAGTTTTTGATGATGTGATTAAATGAAAAGTGAAAGTTATGAGTAAAGATGTTGATGAACAGGTGCTTTTAAAATCTGATTGATTTCCAACTTACCACTTAGCAAATGTGGTAGATGATCACCTGATGTGAGTAACTCATGTGATCAGATGAGATGAATGGACTCCATCAACTCCAAAACATATACTACTGTATGAAGCATTTTGATGGAAGCCACCTGTATTTGCCCATATCCCACTACTTCTTGGTACTGACAAGAAAAAACTTTCAAAAAGAACTTGAGATGTAGCGGTAGAAGCATATATAGAAAAGTGATACCTAAGTGAAGCTATTATAAACTATATAGCACTTTTAGGATGGAATCCAAAAACGACAGAAGAGTTTTTTTCTATGAATGAACTTATAGAGAGATTTGAATTAGAACAAGTTCACAAAGCTTGAGCTGTATTTGATGTTGAAAGACTAAACTTTTTTAACTCTTACTATTTAAAAAATAGTAGCACTGACTACCTTTATGATAAGCTTTGTAATTACCTTGCAAAATATAGCCCAGAGTTTTTAGAAAAGATAAAAACATTTAGTGATGATTACAATAAAAAAGTTTTATGAGAACTAAAAACTAAAATCAAGAAATTTGACGAGTTTGAAGAAAATACTAGATTTTTATACTGAGAGGCTAATATTCCAGCTAAAGATTTGCTTTTAAATGAGAAAATGAAAGTAGAAAGTATCGGAATAGCAAAAATAGCTTTGGAACTTGCTTTAGATGTTGTAAGTAGTAACTCTGATTTTTCAAACATAGATGAGGTAAGAGACATATTTATAGAAAAAATCAAAAATGCTTGATTAAAAAACTGACAAGTATTATGGCCTGTGAGATGTGCGTTAAGTTGAGAACAGTATTCACCATGAGCTTTGGAGCTTATTTATATATTAGGAAATCAAAAGTCAAGCGAAAGATTAGAAAAAATCTTGAAAGAAATATAAAAGTAGTATATAATATATCATGAGGAAACAATAATTTAGATGATAACTATTTGATTATGAATTACCAAGCCTTGAAATCCATGATTGAGAACTTGATAAAAACATATAAATGTCCTGAATGTAAATCATCTGTTACTGAAGAAAATATTGATATTGTTTGAGCTGCATGAGCAAACGTAAACATAGATGTAGAATGTCCTAAATGTAAGAAACACTCTATGATTAAATCTCAAATAATTCAAATGAATATAAATAGTATAGAAGGTTTAAGAAATAGCATACAGAACATTAAAAATTTAAAAAGCTCAATTAAACATGGTATAAATGATTCAGAAATTACAAACTTAAGCAAAGATTTAAAATCTGAGCACATAAATGTATCTGATTTATTTGAAAAATAGAAATTTTGATTTTTAAAAAAATAAAGTATACTAGATAAAAGTATACTTTATTTTTTTCTAAAAAATTAATGATTAAAAAATTATTTTGGCTTATAATAGCATTTTTTATTATATATATATTACTTATATTTAAAGCGCCAGCAGTTGCAACTCATATAGAACAAATACTACATATAGATTGATTTAATGAAAAAGTAATTAACTTCAAAAAAACTTTTGATGAAGTGATAACAAATATACCGAGTAAAGAAGAAGTACAAGGAACTTTAAATGGAGCAATAGATATGATTAGTACTACAAAAGAAAAAATTGACGATTTAAGGTTAAAGGCAAATGAGTATGAAGAAAAATACAATGAAACTCTAAACTATATCAGTTGAGCTGCTCAAAAAGTCGATGAACTAAAAGATAAGATTAATGAAGCTAGTCAACTTATTAGCTCATGAGCAACATTTTTAAGTTGAGCTATTAATGATTCATGAATAACATTAACAGGAAGTATAGAATAATAAATCAATACCAATCATGAAATTGAAACTACATTTAATTCCTAATACTTAATCTATGATACTATCTGATAGTGAAATAAAAAAAAGACTAAAGTCTTGAGAAATAGAGGTAATATCTAATTGAGACTATGATGTACTTGAACAAATATGACCGGCAAGTCTTGATTTTAGACTAGGTAATACATTTAAGATATATAGAAAATCAAGGAAAACAGTTATTGACTCAAGAAATTGATTTGATCCAGAGCATATAGAAACTATAACTCTAATAGATTGAGAAAAGTTTGTTTTACATCCAGGAGATTTTGTACTAGGTGTAACTCTAGAAAAAATAAAAATACCTTATGATTTAGTTGCAAGATGTGAGGGAAGAAGTAGTATTGGTAGACTATGAGTTATTATCCACTCAACAGCATGATTTATCGATCCTGGTTTTGAGTGAACCATAACTCTTGAGATGACAAATATAAATGAACTTCCAGTAGCATTATACACCGGAATGAGAATCTGACAATTTGCATTTGAAACTATAGAATGAAAAGTTGAAAATACATATGATAAAAGAAAAGGGAGTAAATATATGTATCAAGTATTACCTGAAGAAAGTAGAATTACAAGTGATTTGTACTAAAAAAATAAAATCAAGTTAACAAAAACTTGATTTTATTTTTTTTAAACTATAATTCCATAGTTTTTAATTATTTATAACATATATGGAAGTCTCATTTCTCAGTTGAACACTATCTTTACTTTTTTTATTAACTATATCAAGTTTCACTTTTCTTTTATCAAAGAAAATTAATTTCCCATACACAGTACTTCTTGTTATAGTAGGCTTGTTATTAGTGCCACTATCTCAAGTATCTTTCTTCAATTTTATAAATCATTTTGAACTTACTCCTGAAATACTATTTTTTGTATTTTTACCAGTACTTCTATTTGAGTCTGCATACAATATAAACTACAGACAATTACTAAATAACTGGAAGAGTATAAGTACACTTGCCGTAATATGACTTATTATTTCAGCATTTATTGTCTGAGCATGACTCTATTTTCTATTTCCATTTATATGATTTGAAATACCATTCTTGGTATGTCTTTTATTTTGAGTACTTATATCAGCAACAGATCCTGTTGCAGTTCTTGCAATTTTTAAATCAATCTGAGCTCCTAGAAGATTAGCATTAATATTTGAGTGAGAGAGTCTGTTTAACGATGGAACAGCACTAGCATTATTTTTAATAGTACTATGAATTATAATCGAATGAAGCACAATTGATGCTACAACAATTTTTGAGTGAGTTGTATCATTTATATCAATGGCGGTTTGAGGAATGATCTTTGGATGAATAACTTGAATAGTTTTCTCAAAAATCATTTGAGAGATAAAAAATAGTGAAGCGGTAGAAATAACCCTTACAATGGTACTTGCTCACTTAACATTTATACTAGCTGAATTTATAAGTGAACATGTAAGTGTTATGTGATTTCATTTACAAATCTCGTGAGTTATAGCAACAACTATAGCTTGAATAATTATTTGAAACTACGGTAGATATAAGATAAGTCCAAAAGTAGAACATCATATGGAAAGATTTTGGGAGTTTTTTGCTTTCGTTGCAAACTCGCTTGTATTTATACTTATGTGACTAATACTTTCTCATGTAAATATAGACTTCACAAGATTTATACTACCTATTTTTGTTGTAATACTAGTTGTAAGTATAGCTAGAGCAATAAGCATATATATACCGATAGGTGTTATAAATTTATTTAAAATAGAGGAACGTATCCCTATTAAATGGCAACATCTACTTTCTTGGTGAAGTTTGAGATGAGCACTTGCTCTTATGATGGCTCTTATGATACCATGAGTTTGAGATCCAAATTATGAAAAAATCCTTGCTTTCCAACAAAGAGTAGGTTGGAATTTTGATTTTGATATAAAAGATTTTGTATTAGTTATAACTATTGGTAGTATCATGTTTACACTACTTATAAAAGCTACTACTATATCATGGGTGATGAAAAAGATGTGAGTATCAAAACTTAGTCCTCTTGAAGAGTTTGAGTACGATGAATGAAAAATACTTACAAATCTAAAAATCCTTGAAAAATTAAATAAATTATACCAAAGGACTTATCTAACTGAGTGAGAATACTTAGAGCTAAAGAATAAGTATGAAGAAAAACTTCAAAATGCTGTAAAATCATTAAAGACATTACTCCAAAATGAATGACAAAATTCACAAGATTTAATTAAAAGAGCTATATCTCTTCATGCTTTATGAGTAGAAAAACAATATTTAAAAGATTTATTTGGATATAATGAGATAACAGAACATAATTTTAAGTTCATACTTCATAAGATAACAAGACAAGTAGAGAGACTAGAAGCATGAAAACCACAATTAAACAAATCTACAGATGATACTCCAAATGATTATGATATATTTGAAAGATTTATAAACAAGATAAGAGCAAAAGAAGATGACCCAATAAATAGATATGTAAGAAATAGAACAAGGGTTATTATAACAAGAAAAGTTATTAAAGAGTTAAAAGAATTAATGGATATTGATTTTTGATTTGATAAAAATATATTTTTAGAAATCATAAAAGTGTATGAGGCTTTTCATAATACTGCTAGAGAAAAGATGAATGCCATAGCAAAAGAACACAAAACTTCTATAATGGTTATTGAAGCAAGATTAACAGATAAAACACTTTTAAAACTTGAAGAACAGGTTGTAAATAAACTTTATGACAGAGAAATAATAACTCCTAAATTATATATAAGATTTATTGAAGAAATAGAAAAATGAATACTAACTGATATAGATAGAGTATTTTAAAAAATCAATCCCACATACTCGGGATTGATTTTCTTTATTTTTTTCTTATATTATTGAAACTTAATATAAATAAATATACATGAAAAAATATTTTCTTCAAACATTTTGATGCGCTATGAATCAGGCTGATAGCGAAAAACTTAACATGATTTTACTTCAATCATGATTTATCAAAGCGTCTGAGTGGAGTAAAGCTGATATCGTGGTGTTTAACACATGTAGCGTAAGGCAAAAATGAGAAGATAGAGTATTTTGAATGATAAATGAAGTAAAAAAAGAAAATAAAAATAGAGTCCAAATCTGAAAATCACCAATAACTGTTTGAATAACAGGTTGTATGGTTAGAAAAACATGACTTGCAAGCAAACATCTAGAGTGAGAAATAAAGAGAAATAGAGCTAAAAAAATAGAAATAGCTAAAGAACAAAGTGCTATATTTAACAATGATGACAAACTATTCCCAAGAAGTGAAACAATTGATTTTACACTAAGAATTGAAGATACAAAATTTTTACCTTTAATACTTACTCATATATTTAAAGAGCCTATTTGAACTGATTATAAGTTTGATGACTATTTAAAAGCAAAACAACTAAGAGAAAACCCTTCACAAGCTAGTATAATAATCCAAACAGGATGTGATAATTATTGTTCTTATTGTATAGTACCTTATACTAGATGAAAAGAAAATAGTAGAAGTATAGAAGATATAGTTTCAGAAGCAAAAGAAGCAGTTAAAGCATGAGCTAAAGAAATAACTTTAGTATGACAAAATGTAAACTCATACTGAAAACAATGGATAGATAGAAAATACTGGAATGAGGAAAAAGGAAAGTGGAATACAAACAATTCAAAATTACAAATTACGAATTACGAAAAAGACAATTCAAATAACAATAATATTCGTAATTGAAAATTCGCAATTGAAGATTGATTTAAGTCTCCATTTAGACAACTATTAGAAGAATTAGATAAGATAGAATGACTTGATAGAATTAGATTTACATCAAGTAATCCCCATGATATGACTCAAGATATACTTGATGCACACTTTGAACTTGATAAAACTTGTAACTACTTGCATTTTGCACTACAATCTTGAAGTGACGATATGCTAAAGAAGATGAACAGAAAACATTCATATGTAGATTTTAAAAAAATGGTTAATTATCTAAGAAGCAAAGATCCTTCTTTTTGAATATCAACTGATATAATTGTATGATTTTCTTGAGAAACTGAAGTTATGTTTAATGAGACATTAAAAGCATTTGAAGAGTGTCAATTTGATTTTACATACAATGCTAGATACTCCGTAAGACCTGGAACTATTGCTGCAAAATTATACCCAGATGATATTAGCGATACAGTAAAAGCTAACAGATGGCACATACTAAACGATAAACTACTTGAAAATATAAGTAAAAGAAATAATCTTATGTTAGATAAAGTAGAGGAAATACTTATTTCTTGAGAAAAAGATTGATATTTTTTTGGTAGGACTAGGAATTTCAAGGAAGTATTTATTTCTAAATCCATCGACTCTCCATTACATTCCGAGTCACTTCCTTTGACATCAAAGGAAGAAATTAAGGAAAAACAAATAAAAATCTGAGATCTTGTAAAAGTAAAAATTACTTGAATGGATAGGTATATATTAACTTGAGAACTAGTTTAAATAAGTATACAATTATCACAACAAGATTTTTAAAATAAACTAACTATAACTTATTGAGAAGAAGACTTGATAAACAAGATAATTAAACCTAGATAAAAACAAAAAATATCTAGTTTATTGTTGGTATGGAAATAGAAGTAATAGTGTTGTAGCTTTTATGAAACAAGAAGAATTTAGTGAGGTTTATAATAAATGTATGGAATAACTAAAAAAGAGCCTACGGCTCTTTTTTAGTTTCTGATAATAGTCATTTTCTTTCTATATCAGGCAAGAGATAGATGATATTCTCTTGGTGTGGTAAGATAAATTCAGACTCTTCACTCAACTTCAACCTTTAACATTTTTGATAAATAATATTGCTTAAAAGCAACTTTTAATTCTCTTTCTTTTGCTTTTCTATTTTGATTTGGTTTTACTAAAAATAATTTTTCATTTAAATCATACTCTAATTCATCAAAGTACTCATCAATAGTTTTTTCTTTTCAAATTACTTCCATAAGTTTATTTTTCTTTCTAAGTTCTTCTGGAAGATTAAGAAAAAATAAATCAACTACAAAATCCACTTCAGATTCAGATATATATCATTGGTAAAATCTAGACATTATATCAAAATACTTAAAGTATCAGTATACTGGTTGTAAGCTTAGTCAATACTCATTTTGAGAATCAAATGTATCTGCTTTTTTTTCAAATCATATATTATCTCAAACTGCTCATGGAATATCTAAATGCTCTCTCCTAGGAACATTTAAATCTCATTTTGACTTTGATTCACTATACCTAGAATCACTTCATTGTCTCTTTTTTCTCTCTAGTTTTCTCAACTTATCAAGATAAGAAGAAGATAGTTTATCTGAATTATCTTCTATAATTTCAGATGAGAAATATCATTTATTATCAATTTCATAGTTTGCATCATTTCAATAAATAATACAATTAAGAAAATTATCTAATAAAATTGATTCTTCTTTTGTAGAGGTATAATGAGTAAGTCATATATCATCAAAAAATTTAGTCGTAGAGAAATATTCTGGATCTTTAGCTACTTTAAATTTAGCAGATTTATCTGATTTATGTCTATAACTAAAAGCAAAATAAATTTTCCTTTTTCATAAAGTAAGATATCAAGTATTATCAGTTAACATAGTAACCTCTTTTCTATTTCTTATATATTTATTGATTATAAATTCAGTCCTTTCTTCTAAATGCATTCTTTCTTCATTTGTTATTACATCAGCTACAACACTTATAGATTTTGAAATTAAACAATTTATATATGCCTGCTTCCTTCAGCTTTTGGTAGTATCTTTACAAAACATAAGTACCTCATTTTTATCAGCAAAGAAATTATTATCGATATATTTATCAGGTAATTTTCTTCACACCTCTTCTAGAAATCTAACTCACTCTAGAAAAAAATCATTTAATTTATCTATTCATTGCTGAGTATTTATATCAACTCATAATGACTCTTTTATAAGTTTTTCTATTCAATTATCATCTAAACCACGAAAGTTTAACAAATCTATCCTAGTAACTCTTTCTTTTTTTTGTGTTAATTTAACATCATCCATAGCAGGAAAATCAAAAACTTTTCAATCAATAGTATAATAATTACTATCATTTACAGATTTGTATAAATCTATTTTTTTTCAATTTTGAGGATTTTGAAAAACAAAAACTCATGGTATATCTACATCAATACCATTTTCTATATTAAATAAAGCTTCCTGATATTCTGGAATAAAATGCGGTTGATTATCCAAACGAATCTGATGTTGCATAAAAAAATACTTATAAATAAAATCTATAAGTATTTTAATATATTATTTCTTAATTGTCAATTTAAATATCTCTCTTCAAACTAGTTGACTTTGTCTCTTGTATAAAAGGCTTCATGATCTAGTTTCTTTGAATTGAAATTCTTTTGGAAAAATAGGAATTATATTTACATATTTATCAAGTATATCATAGATTTCTGTAAAATAAATATGCTTTCAGTTTAACTCCCAAAAAGGGAAGGATATAACTATTGTTCAAGAGAATCATACTTTATTTAAACCAGAAAAAAATTTTTCATATAGTTTAGATAAATTATTTCTTTGGATATTTATTCTATCAATACTTATATTTTTCTTTGTCATTACTTCTCATAAAAAACCTTCTGTTACTATTTTTGAAATATTGTTCTTTTTTAATATGTCACTATCTCACATATCTCTAGCATCAAATAATTGAACCTCGTAATAAAAATTAAAATTTGATTGCAACTTATAAAGATTATCTTTTGTTGCCTTTACCATATCAGGATTAAAATCACTTCAAAATAAATTTTTTATACCCATATGTATTCACTCTATCAAAACAGTTCAAAGTCCACAAAATGGATCATATAAACTTTTGTTATCATCTCACGCAAGGTTTATCATCATCTGTGCTAGCTTTGGTGGTAGCATACCGATATCCATGTCTCTTGTTTTTCCGTAATCTCTTTTACTATAAGCGTCTATATCTTGCACCCAGAGAGTTTTTCAAAAATAATAAATTCAACCTAAATCAACTATATTTAGATCAAATCATTTTTTCAGTATAGAGTTTCAGATAATCTGGGCAGAACTTAGATTTTCTCAACTATCCTTGTTAAAATATCTAGCAGAAATACCTTTTTCTTTTAAAGTCCTTTTTGATTTTTTTAAAAAATTCTCAGGGTTAATATTTTTTTCTCAAAACAAATTTAAACTATATTTAAACTTACCTTCGACTCAAGCAGAAAGTGATATTATGTGATCTAAAATCGATTCTTCATCTTGAAATAAAGCAAGTTCAAAAATCTTTATGGTTCATCATAAATTTTTAGCTTTATTTAATACATCATTTTCTGATATATTATTTAAAATTAAAACAGAAGAAGCAGAGTATAAAACCTCTGCTTCGCTAAATACTGACAAAATCTCAGCAATAGAAAGCTTAAACTCCCTTCAAAGTTGGAATCAATACATATTTTATAATTTATGTTTTATTCAATTTATTTTCTCTACAGCTGCTCTAAAAAAATCTACTGCATTATTTATTTGAACTTGTGAATATCAGTTATTCGTAAGTCTTTGCACTAATTCTACTTCACCTAAACTTAATCTATCATTTCCATTCATATTTTTATAATTAATTATTATTTTAATCAAAGTTTTTCTTCTATCTCATGGAAAACCTCATTTATACTTTGATCTGCATTTACCTCTATAATTCTTCATTCTTGTTTTTGTATTTCAACAATAGCTAAAGTTTTGTTTTCAAATTCTGATATTCTTTTTAAAATTGCAGCTTCATCTTTATCATCATCTCTTTTTACTAACTCTACAGAGTTTTTTGGATTTAACTTAGTTCAAGCAGGAAATGTTTCTCAAGAAACAGGGTCGTACATCCTTCAAATAAGTCTAGCTTTTGCTTTTTCAACAGATAAGTTAAAAAATAATACTTTATAATCAGGTAAAAGTCTATCAAATATTTCTTTATTCCGTTCATTTCTGACAAATGCATCAAAAATAACATTTTCTGTATCGTTTTTTAATATTGCTTCTTCCATAACAGCAATACCTAATTCTCAAGGAACTTGAGCTCAAGTATCCATTATTTCTTTTAATTTTAATCACAACTCGCTTCCAGAAGCAATTATTTTTCTGAACTCACCTCACATTTCAACTAAAGTGTATCAGTATTTTTCAACAAGCAGTCTAGCTTGAGTTCATTTACCACATCATTGTATTCAAGTAAAAACTAGTTTCATTATATATTTTAAATTTTAAGTTTATTAAAAATGAGAGTAATAAGCCGGATTCTGTACTTCAACATCAATCTATCTAGTCCCGCGATTACCCGCGGAATCAAGCTGGGTATACTAACTACTAAGCAATAGAAAACATGAACAAAGTAGTAGTACCATTCCCATTACACCAAGTAGGGTTTACCACTCTCCCGAAAACGGGAGAATCATCATAGCAAATAAACACACTGATGACTTTTCACCTTTCCCACCGAAAAACGGGGTAGTATAGTCTCTGTGGCACTGGCCGTTTCCTGCGTTTTATATATATCGCAAGACCAAGGTTGTTATCCTTTACTATTGTCTTCATGGTGTCCAGACTTTCCTCCCTTCCAAAAAAATGGAACGGTAGATGTTTGCTCTCATTATTCACTATTATATAGAAAATTTTAAAAAGAAAAGTTGTTTTTTTACTTTCTATAGATATTATCAAATTTGTAATTAAAAAATAATTTGATATGCAAAAATCAAACAAAAAAATATTTAAAGAATATTTAAAAGAAATTTGAAAAAATAAATTATCCTTTGTAAAAACACTAAAACCTATAGGTAAGGAAAAAGAGGTCTTTTTGAATATGTCTATTTTTAATGAAATTCCTGATGATATAATAGCATATAAAAAATGATTTTTATTAAAAATAGAAAAAAAGAAAAAATGATTAAAAAAAGTAAAACAAAAATTATATGATGAAAAAAAATTAGATTGACTTCACATAAAAATTATTAAAAATGAGATAGAGTACAATGAATATGTGTTAGACTTTTTAAAAAAGACTTATGATATAGAGGCGAATAAAATAAATAAAAAATATAAGATAGAAAAAAATGATATAAATTATGATAAATACAATGTAAAATTCTTTTGAGTTGATAAAAGTAGGATTGATAAATTTGATTTAGATGCAACATCAATACATGCAAAAATAGATGATAGATACGTAGAAAAAAAAGAACTAGTAAAGCTAATTAATTTTTCAAAAAAGATTTGCCCTGAAATAGATTTTATATTTTGAGATTACATAAATCAAGCACAAGATGGTTGAATAGTTAAAATCCCCAATGATAGTAGTTATTCTATCAGGTCTATAATTACATTATTTTTTCATGAAACCACCCATGCATTTAGATATATTAACTGAAAGATAAATTTATGATTTAACTATAGTTTTTCAGATAAAGCAGAGCTTGAGGAATGAATTGCATTATATAATGAATATAAATACTGAAAAAAAATTATAGATTGACTTGAATATGTACCGTACTATGATATGGCATTTAAGGCAATACTTGAAGATATAAGTGAAGAAGAAAAAAAAGAAAAAATATATCAGATATTAAAGTTTAAATGATTTACAAAAGAAAAAAGTGATCAATATTACTATAGATTTTATAGATTTTCTGAGTTATGATCAACAAAATTATTTTTAAAAGATCTTATATATACAAAATCATATGAATTTGTAAAAAATCTTATAAAATCAGATAAATCAAACTACGAGAAAATACTATCATGAAGGATATGAACATATGAGATTAATAATAACTTAATATCTAAAAATAATAACCTAGACTCTAAAAAATACTTTGAAAGTATGCTAAAAAAAATTAAATCTATTTTATAACAACTATGGAAAAAATATTAATAAATATAGCCAAAAGGCAAAATTGTTTAAATCTACATTATTCATATGTAGATGCATTTAATGACATATATATAAAACATTGAGTTAAAACATTTGTACTTTGTCAATGAGATAAAATCAATGATAAAATTTATTTAGAAAAATTAGAAAGTAAATGAATAACTATATTATCATATAAAGATAATATAGAACTTGAATGAATAATTATAAGTTTAAGTCAGGAGAAAGTGGTAACATTTATAAATACATTTACTGAGGAATTAGTTATACTTACATGTAAATTAAAAAAGTTAATTAATACTGAATCTACATCAAATCCAGATATATTTAGAAATAAACACTTGCAAAGAAAACTCATCCAAGAATATAACCCAGATATAAGTGTAAAATTTATAGAAAAAAAACTAGAAGATTTGAAGTTAGAGGAGATAGTGTCATATATATGATATCCATTTATACTTAAGCCATCTTCTTGAATACAAAGTGCATGAGTATCAAAAATAGAAAACGAAAATCAGTTTATAGAGTATATAAATAACTATAAAAATTTTTTAGAGGTTTTTCAAAGTAAATGATACAATAATGAGATTATTTTAGCTGAAGAATTTGTTGATTGAGAGATGTATTCTATAGATTATTTAGTAGATGAAAAATGAGAAACTTCATTGACTCAAGCTGTTGAAGTGAAGTTATGACCTGATATCTGAATTGATGATTTTATGAATTATTCAAGAAATATTAATCAGTGAGTGATAAATAAATTTAAGGAAATTGATTTAAATAAATTTGTATCAGAAACAGTTAAAGCATTATGAATAAAAAACAATTTCATACATCATGAATTTAAAATCAATTCAAAATGACAATTAAAAACTATTGAGGTAAATTGAAGAATTTGATGATACAGACTTGAAATGATTAGTGAAGCTTTTTGAGTAAATATGCTGGAGATGTTATACACTAAAAATATCGAGTTTAACTTACTATATAATATAAGCATAATTTTATTTTATTCTACAATCAGATGAATACTAAAAGAGTTTAATGAAAGTATAGTTGAAAAATTTAAAGGACTTAAATCTTTTTACAAGATTAGACTAATAGATAACTTTATATGAAAAGAAGTTTGATTAACAAAACATTGATTTTCAAAAGCCGGAATCTTAAAGCTTAAAAATAAAAATTTTGAAGAGTTTGAAAAAGATTTAAAAGTGGTTGAGGAAAATTATAGTAAATTGATGATTTTGGAATAATTGACAAAATATCTGTTATAAAGTATAATATAACAGATATTTTTTAACTATTTACTATGAATAATCAAAGCACAAATCAAACTCATTTAACATTTAGTGATACTCTAGGAGCTTCTGTGAGTAATAATATGAACCAAGCTCTTTTAGAATTAGAAGCATTAAAAACAGCAGAATGAGTTAAGGATAGAATAAATCTAGTTATAGAATTCGAGACACAAGAAGAGTGGAGTAATAATTTAGAGCAAACTAGAAATTTGCAAAAATTAAAATTTAAGCTTTATAAAAAGCTTTTAGAAGACATTGAGAGGCAATATACAAGAGAAGATTGAAAAATACTTTTTCAAGTTCCATCTACTCATGCTCATGATTTTTTAGCTTTTTTGATTGAAAGATTAGCTGATAAAAGTAGCAAGTTATCACAACTAGACATTGAATATGTGATTATAGATATACCTTCAACTATAGACACCGACAATAATCCAAACTGAATAATGGCAGCTTATCAGGAATTGATAGATAAATCTAGTGGTGTGGAGAGATTTATACAAATTGTTGACTATACAGAACCTTTATCAAGTTTTATTAAAACAAAAGAATGAAAAGCAAATTTTTGAGCTATTTTATCTTATTATGAAGAAAAAACAAGGGAATTTACTAGAGAAAAACCAAAATTGAGATTATATTTCCCAACACAAAAACAAGCAGAAGATGAAAACCTAAGTTTGGAAGAATTTTATGCATTATATGAAAGAGCTTGTAGTATAGATTGGGGAAGAATAAAAGATGCTAATGAACAATTAGCTGAATTATTTAGAGAATATGATGAAGTCGAAATAAGTTGAGCAAATGCAGATATAAGATTTGATATATCATGAATGTGAGCAAGAAACAGTACCATTGAGAGTAATTATCCGTGAACAGAAGTATTTTCAGCTCCAACAATTAATTGAACAAATTGATGGATAAAATACTCAAATGAGATATTTATGACAGCTATAAATGAAAGGGTTAAATGATTAATGTTAAGATTCAAAGATTGATTACTTGAAGAAGTTGATATTGATAAAGGTGCTTATAACGAAGAGGAATATAATAGATTAATCAATGAATTAAAAGAAAAATTATTTAAAACTGAAGCAAATAGAAGATTATGAGAACTTGCATTTGGAACCAACTTTTTTATACCAGCATGAACAAAACATAGGCTTTTAGGAGAAAAGGCTATCTGAATGCATATAGCTATATGAAACTCTTACTTGTACCCAGAAGTAAATAACTGAAATAAATGAGCAGATTATCATATGGATTTAATTAGATCTATAAATGATGGAAGTATAGTTAAATTTAAAAAGAAAAGTTGAGAAGAAATGGTAATTATGAATAATTGAGAGTTCACAAATGAAGCAACACCAAAATTATTTAAGTATCAACAAGAAATAAAAAAACTTCATAATCAATAATAACATACTTTTGTCAAGCTAAAATAGTCAATTAACCTGGCTATTTTTTTTATATTGAATAAAAATATAGTAAAATAAAATAAATTATATACCTTATCATGCGAAATGACAACTGAAATTATTATAAATCAAACACTGATAAACCCTATTAGAACTCTGTGAAAAGACGATGATTTAGGTGTACTTATAAATGATTTATGAATTTTATGAGAAATAGGGCATATAAAAGAAAATATCTCTATAATTACTTGATGATTAAAAAGAGTATGAACAGATAATCAAGAAGAAAATGAAAGAAAAAGCAGAAGACACGAACTTAAAACTAAAGAAGAAATTGAAGAATTAGCCAAAATAAACAACAATATATATAAATTGTTTCTAAATAATCTTGAAAAGGTGCTTGTTTTTGAGTGAGCAAAAAATGTTTTAATCCAAGTTCCATCTACTCATGCATTTTGATTTATTGGGGAATTAATAAAAAGAAATAAAGATAAAAACTCTGTATTATCAAAAATACTAGTAAAGTATTATATATTTGACTCTGAATCAGCAGTACAAATATGAACAAATCTAAAGGCGATGGAAAGAGCTTTCTGATATCTAATCAAAGAGATTTATAATGTAGATAAATTTGTAGAGATAAAAGATACAACTCTACCATACAAAGTTTTTGCAGAAAACAATCAAAGTAGAGAAATGATGTGAGAAATTGAAAGAAAGTATAATGATGATATGAAACATTTATGAAAAAACCACATACCAAGGCTTAAAACATATTTTCCGTCTAGGCAACAGTTTTTAGATGATGAAACAAGTAATAGTGAAGTAGAATTTGCAAAAAAATTTGAGCAAGCATTTTCTATGGATGTTGAAAAAATAAGAGAAGCAAACAATGAATTAAAAGCATATTTTGATGGTTATGATGAAATAGAAATCAAATGAAAAGAATGAGATATAAGATTTTGAATTAAGTGACAATTAGCAAGAAATAGTTGGTGAGATACTAATACTCCTTGAGCGGAGGTGTTTTCTGCTCCGAATAAACATGATGTAAATTGATGGATATTGTTTCCAAATAAAAACGTGATTAAGATGTTTAACGATGATGAAAGAGTGGTTAAATGATTAAAATTATATTTTGAAAACTGAAAATTGGTAAATTTATCAATTGAATCAGATGATTATATTGAAACAAAAAAAGTAAATATTATTAATAGACTAAATTTATTATTTGATAAAAACAAAGCAAATAGGTATTTATGAGAAATAGCCTTCGGTACCACTCCTCAAGTAAAACCATGAACCATTATTCATCAACTAATTGCAGAAAAAGCTATTTGAATGCATATAGCTTTAGGTAACTGTTATAAATATCCTGAAATGGATAATTGAAATCACAATGCTGACTTCCATTGGGATATAATTTGAAGCTTTGAAAACTCAGAAGTTTATTTTATTAAGTGAACTAAAAAAGTACTAGTAATGAAAGATTGAAAATTTAATCAGGAGTCTTTACCAAGTCTAGCAAAATATCAAAATGAATCACAAATTTTTTAATTAAAAAACAAAGTTATTTTTTTAACAAAATTTCTTGACAACTGATTTATTAAAAATGTTAAAAACTCGTTTTTCTCCTTTTAAACAAAAGAAAAAGATATCTTGTTCACATTTTTTAAACATCAAATTCTGTCAAACCAAAATATAGTTTTGACATATAAATCTTTTTAGATAAATTGAATTACGCAGAAAAAAAGAAAAGGAAAAAATCATTAAAAATTAAACAAAAAATATTAATATGGAAAAGCACTATAAATTAAAAAATATTTTATTAAATTTAATAAGTGATATAAAAAAACAAGACTTCCTAGTTTATTTTAGAAAGATTTCCATAATTGATGAGACCGAAAACAAAGTTATATTTGGTACTGTTTCAAGTTTCATGAAAGATAACCTTCAAGCAAAATTTTATGATTGTATTTTAAAATCAACAAAACAAGAAATTCCAACAATAGAAAAAATCGATTTTATAGTAGATGATAATATAGACAATCCTTCAAATATAAATGTAATTGACTGTACTAAACTATACAAAGATAGCTCAAAAAAATCTTCAAAAAAAGAAACAATAAATAATGATTTATGACACTCTGTAACTCAAAAAAAATCTGTAAATGAAAGATACAGTTTAAAAAACTTTATAGTTTGATCAGATAATCAATTAGCTTACTCAGCTTGTGAAGCAGTTACTAGAAATCCAGGTAAATCATACAATCCACTATATATATATGGAGATGTATGACTTGGTAAAACTCACCTACTACAAGCAACAGGTAATGAAATATTTAAAAAATTTAAAGACAAAAAAGTAGCTTATACTACAGCAGACAAATTTATAACTGAATATGTAAGCGCAGTTAAAAAAAGAAAAGTTGAAGCTTTAAGAGAAAAATACAGAGAAGTTGATATTCTTATAATAGATGATGTGCAATTCTTAGCTAAAAAAGAACAAACACAAAATGAACTATATAATATATTTAACTTACTTTATGATGCTAATAAACAAATAGTTATTAGCTGAGATAGAGCGCCAAAAGAGCTAGAAAACTTAGAACCAAGACTTAGAAGTAGATTTGAATGGGGTATAACAGTTGATATAGGTAAACCTGACTTTGAAACAAGACTTGCTATATTACAAGAAAAAGCAAGAGAAAAAGAGTTTATGCTTCCTCAAGATGTTGCTGAGTTTATAGCAGCAAATGTAACTGAAAACATAAGAGAACTAGAGGGTATATTAAACCAACTTATAGCAGAGTATGAATTAACTTGAAATACTCCAGCATTAAACAAAATAGCTGAAAAACTAAAGAAATTAAGCTTTACAACTGATATACTTGGTTCTACGAAATACGAAAAACCAAAGTTTACTATAAAAAGTTATGAAGATATAATTGATGCTGTATCATCTCACTTCGGTATAGAAAAAGAATGAATCCTATGAGAAAATAGGAAAAAGGAGTTTATGATTCCTAGACAAGTAAGTATGTATTTACTTAAAACAAAGATGAACTACACTTATGAGAGGATTGGTAACATCTTCTCAGGAAGAAATCATGCAGCAGTGCTTTACTCTTGCAACAAACTAGAAAAATTAATCAAAAAAGACCAAAATTTACTAAATGAATTAAACAGGATTAGGGAGTCAGTAGGATTGTAGAGAAGTAGAAATTAGAAAAAAATATTATTTCATATGTAATGAAATAATATTTTTTTATGTTTCAACTTGTCATAAAGTATATTTTCTATAAAATACTTAAAATACTAATCTGTAAACTCTAAAATTAATAATGAAGCTAAACGATATTTTCAATAACCTGGAAAAAGAAGTGGATTTGACTCCTGATAAAGAGGAAGTTGAGATTGAGCCTTTAAATGAGCTTAGTGAAGTGAATTTAGAAGGATTACAGGATGAAGAACTTGAAAAAATTGACTTGAGATCAAAACAAAAACTAAAAGCTAGTAAAAACAAAACAAAGATTTTTGATTCTCTTTGTAAAAAAGGGAAGCTAAAAAGCAAGATAGACTTAAAAACCCAGATACTTAAATCTCAAAGCCTTTTCAATAAACTTACTAAAGCTAAGTTTTATAAAAACATATTTAGAGAATTTAAAAAACTAAACGAGAAAAAAACTACAACAAAAGTTTCAATTTATATATTACTTGTTTTTTTTATCATACTTTGAGATAAGTTTTTGATAGAGTATCTTGTAAAATCAAGTTTTTATAAGCTAGAAAATATAGAAAAAGTAAGTAGCTTCAATGAGTTAGAAGACAACATAAGTGACGCAAAGATAAACCTGATTTTTGCAGATATACTTTTTAAACCATTTTCTGTTATTCCAAATAGAGAGATAAAAAATGTAAATGCAGCAATCTCAGTATGAAAAGAAAGTTCTATACTTCTATGAGAATTACTTAAGCAATATGAATCAGTTAAAAATCAACTTCTAGAAAATACAAGTGTAGAGATATATAAGTCTGAGATACTTGAAGAAAAACTAGTATATTTAGAGGAGATAGAGTTTAAACTAGATAATATATTATCAAAAATAGACAAGATAAGTTTAAATCCAAATGATGAAAACTATTCAAAAATAGAAAGATTTAAAATAAAACTATTGGATTTAAAATCAAAAGTAAATTATCTAAATAATAATTCAGAAAAACTTCTTAGTTTACTTTGACACTACAACACTAAAAGATACTTTTTAGTATTTCAAAACAATGATGAGATAAGACCAACATGAGGTTTTATGTGAAGTGCAGCTATACTTGAACTATTTAGATGAGATGTAAAAAGCTTTGAAAAAAAAGACATCTATGCGTATGAATGGGTAATTGATAAAAACTATAAAGAAAAAAGACAAGCACCAAAATGATTATATCAGATATCAGATGTATTTCATCTAAGAGATGCTAATTATTACTTGGATTATAATTCATCCTCTAGTTCTATAAACTATTTTTTAAATAAATGATGATATGATATAGACTGAATAGTTTATATAAATATGAACTCTGTTCTTAAAATATTAGAAAAAACTGGTGGCATATATTTTGAAGAAATAGACGAAACAATAACAAGTGAAAATTTTTCTGAGATATTTTCTATACTGGTTGAAGCTAAAACATACAAAACCTGAACTCTTGGTACACCTAAACAAATACTTTTTGATTTCGCTAAAATACTAGAAGAAAAAATCTTAAATGATTGAAATCTAGGAGCCTATTTAAAAATAATATTTGATGAGATAAAAAACAGGGAACTTGTTATACATAGCTTTTCTAAACTAGAAAATGAGCTTTTAATGAAACTTGATTTAAGTTGAGAAAATAATTTAAATGAAACTCTAGATTTTGCTTATCCAGTTTTTACTTCTGTAGGATGAAATAAAACTGATAGATATATAGAAAGGACTTATGAAAAATACATAACTCAAAACAATGATTGTAGTATAGATACAAACTTAAAAATATCTCTGCATCACAACTATACAAATACAGATAAACAAAGGATTATTGATTTGATGAATAAGCATAATATAGAAGCAACTGATAAACTTTTAAATATACAATGAAACTGAACAAATAAACAATTTATTAGAGTACTACTACCAAAAGATGCTGAAATACAATGATTTAATTGAGCTACTATAAAACAGTTTAACTCGACAAGTTACATAGACTTTTATATGTATACAAATCCAGGAGAAACAAAAACTTATGATATAAAATACACTATAAAAAACTCTGAGTGTAGAAAATATGATTTCAAATTTCATAAACAATCTTGAATAAATAGATACAATATATCTATCTGAGATAAATCTTGAATAAATGAATACAATAATGTAACTACAGATTTTAATTATAATAAAAGATAACAAAACATGAACGCATTAGAGATAAAAGACTTGGTAAAAACTTACAGTTGAAAAGAAGTATTGAAGTGAATAAATTTTACAATAGAAAAATGAGACTTTTATGCACTCCTATGACATAATTGAGCATGAAAAACCACAACAATTGGGATAGTTACAGATCTGGTAAACAAAAACTCATGATCTGTAAAAGTTTTTTGAGTAGATATAGATAAAGACTTTGATAAAGCAAAAAGCTATATCTGAGTTGTGCCTCAAGAACACAATTTCAATATATTTCAAAAAGTTATAGATGTACCTGTTATTCAAGCAGGGTATTATGGTGTACCAAAAAAAATTGCCTTGGAGAGAACTGAGAAATTATTACAAGAACTATGACTATGGGAAAAAAGAAATGCTGAAGCAAGAGAACTATCAGGAGGTATGAAAAGAAGACTTATGATAGCTAGAGCACTAGTTCATGAACCGAAATTACTTATACTTGATGAGCCAACTGCTTGAGTTGATGTAGAACTAAGGCAAACTACATGGGAATTTATAAAAAAGCTAAATAGTTCTTGAACAACTATACTTTTAACAACTCACTATCTAGAAGAAGTAGAGGCGCTTTGTAACAAAGTAGCGATTATAAATAAATGAGAAATCATAGAAGATACTACAACCAAGAAACTTTTAAAAAAACTTAACGAAGAAGTAGTCTTACTTGATACTTCTGAAAGCATGGAAACACTACCAGAAAAGCTAGAAAAAAAATATTTAGCAAAAATATCTTGAGAACATGAAATAGAGATAACACTAAAAAAATCTCAAACTATAAATGAGCTTATAGGTGATTTAAACAAAGAAGATATCACGATAACAAGCTTCAGAAACAAGAGTTCGAGAATAGAGCAATTATTTATAAACTTAACAAGATAACATGACAGATCTACTTACACTTGCATGAAAAGAGATAAAAAACTTCTTAAAAATCTGGAGACAGACACTTCTTCCACCAGTTATTACAGTTGTTTTATACATACTTATATTTTGAAAATTTATCTGAGATCAGGTAACTGTTATAGAGTGAGTAAGTTATATGGATTTTATATTTCCTGGGCTTTTGATGATGTCTATTATTATGTGAAGCTATTATCTAACTTCTTTTTGATTTTTTACAGCAAAGATGTTTAAAAACATAGAAGAACTTTTAGTTTCTCCGATAAGTAACCATAAAATAATACTTGGATATACTATTGCATGAATAGCTAGATGAGTTATAGCTTGAATACTTGTTTTTATCGTGAGTTTATTTTTTATAGAGTTAGATATCCATAATTATTTTTATATATTTTTATTTATCTTGTTAACATCAACTGTATTTTCACTTGCATGACTTCTAAACTGACTATATGCAAACAATTTCGATGATGTAAATATTATCCCAAACTTTGTGATCACACCACTTATATATCTTTGATGAGTATTTTACTCTATAAATATGCTTTCACCATTTTGGCAAGAATTAAGCAAATTTAATCCTATACTTTACATGATTAACTGACTTAGATATGCTTTTATCTGAGTAAGTGATGTAAATATATGAGTATCAGTTGTTATTTTAGTTGTATTTATAGTTGTGTTGTACTCTTGGATTTTGTATTTATTAAAGAAAGGAAAGGGAATTAGGAGTTAGTTTATACAAAAAAAGCATAATATATAAAATTTATTATGCTTTTTTATAAAAATGATTTTCCTAATTTTTTGCATTATCTAGTTCTTCAAATGCTTTTGCGACACTTGGGCTATTAGCTGTAAGTTTCTTAATAGATAAATCAGTAGCTTTATTATTTGCTAATCTCAAGTTATTATCTGATTTTAATAGATTTTCCTTTACTTTATTTAAGTGATCAATAGTTTTATCTATCTCTTCTATAGCTTTAGAAAATTGACTCGAAGCTAACTCATAATTCCTTGAAAATGCATCTTTAAAAGCATTCATATTGACCTCAAAATTTGAAACATCTATGTTTTGATTTTTTAGTATATGAATCTCATGTCTTAAGTTTTGTGATTTGATATTTGCCTGACGTAAAAAACCTATAATTGTGATAAAGTGCTGAGGTCTTATTGTATACATTAGCCCGTAATCATGAACTGTTACTATATCATCATAATACTCATTCTCCTTTTCAAGCAGACTTACTAATACTGCATATTCACAGTTTTTTTCTTTTCTATCTTTATCTAATTCTTTAAAGAAATCTTTATTTTTTTTCTTGGTTGCAGTTGTATCATCTTCGTTTTTCATTTCAAACATAATTGATAAGATTTCGTTTCCGTTTTCATCATACTCTCTATAAATATAATCTCACTTAGAACCAGATCCAGAAACAGTATTATCTTTTCAAAACTGAGCATTTGGAAATGCTATTGCTCTTATTTTATTAAACTCATTTTCACAATGAATCTCTAGAGATTCTCCAAGCATCTTTGTGCTCATCTTAGTACGATACTCTTTAAGTGATACAAGTGCTGTTTCACTTGACTTAAGTTGTTCTTTTAGTTTTTCTTCATTTAACTCTTTTTCATGCTTGATATTATTTATCTCGCTATCTTTTTGACGCAATGCTTCTTGGTATTCTTTATCTCTCTTTTGTTGTTCTTCTATAGCTTTTAACTTCAAGTTAGATTCTGTTTTTTCTGCTATGGTTTTTAACTCTGATTGCAATAATGCAATTTCTTTTTCTTTTTCATATAAGCCCTGTTTAGCACGTTCTGCGATTTCTTGTTCTTTAAGTTTTAAGTTTAGTTCATTTTCTCTTTCTATTCTTTCTGTTTCCTTTTTTAATTCTTCATTAAATTTTTCGCGTTTTATAGAGTTCACTACATTTGTAATAGTAGCTTTATCTATATCTGTCTCATGAATAGATTTTAGGTCTATTATATCACCCTTTAAACCATCTTCTAATAAAACAAGTGTATTTTCATCTTGTATTGATACTTTTATTTTTTTCATAAAATTTTAATTTATAAAGTAATGTTATTTATTATTTCTTGTATTTTACGAAAACTTACTTTTTACTTTCTAATTTATTCTGTTCTTTATAGTAAATAACATGAGGAAATGTGTTTTCTAAATATGGTAAAACATGATCATCTGTTCTTTCAATAATATACTTTGCGCATCTTTTTGCTAACCATTCTTTTTGAAACCACTGCGTAAAAAGAGGATATAATGAATCAGGATATTGTCTAACTCAAGGTATCTGTCTCCCATCTGGGTAAATATGAGTGTAAGTTTTACAAATTTTTTCTGGATTATATCATTTAGATTTTATATATTTATTAAACAAAATACCTGTGCTAATATCTGGTATAATATTTTCAGGTAATTCAAATCAATTATGTTCTAGAGGTAAAGCAAAAAGTTCAACCATTTTATTTAACATAGACCAATATCCTAGAGTGCTATTTTGTTTTGAATTTAGACTAAATCTCATCATCATAGGACTCAAAGATTTTGTAGTTCCATAGCTTCATGTCTTTCTAATAGTTGGTAAAACTTCACACACAACCCAATCACTAAACTTTTCTGCTTCAGGTTTTCTTGATTTGAAAACTAGCTTATACATTCAAGGCTCTGAAACAAGTAATATTCTTACTACATTAGGATCCTCGGTAATGCCTAGGATGCTTTCTTTACCTTCCAAGGTCATTTTCATTCTTTCAGACAGGTTTGATAATGCATCTGTTGGATTTTTTATCTCTAAAATATCACAAACATCTTTTGCCACGAACCAAACATCTCCATCAATGATAACGGTTCTTACTTTTACATTTTTATAATCGAAAAGTGTAATATTTTTATTGTTTTGCATGGTTTTTTATTAATCTTTAAACACTTCTATGTTTTCTCAAAAAGAAAAAATACTAATATAAATTTAAATTTAATACTAAAACTTTAAGGAACATCTATTCAACTCCTTTAAACCATCTTCTAATAAAACAAGTGTATTTTCGTCTTGTATTGATACTTTGATTTTTTTCATAAAATTTTAATTTATTAGATTTATTAAAAGTTTTACCATTATATCCTTATTTTTTGGATTTGATTCAGCTATAAAAAACTACTGATTTATTAGAGTTTGCAATATGCATTTTTTGCATAGTTTTACTATTATATACTATATATACACTTATATTATATATTTTTAGCATTTTTGCAAATTATTCTTTCACTAATTTACCTGCAAAGGCTTCTTTTAATAAACTTTGTTTTATATCTTCTAATCTTTTAATTCCTGACACTATCTTGTACTATAGAGTACTCTTGCCAAAAATAAGCATCTCAGATTTTATCTCTCAGTGACTCTAAATGTTGTTCAATATAAGGTGTCAATTCATCATCTATTAACTGATGATGTTCTTCGGTTAGGGGATAATCCGTTCACAATAATACAGCGACTTCATCTGAGACGCTTGGGATATTTACTATATCAGTGGTAGAAAATCAGTTTTCTGCGCTTATTTTAAGGGATACTTGTAGCATTGAATTTGATTTATTATGATATTTTTTTAATTAGTTTGAGGATTATGGAATAATCAATTTACAAAACTAGATACTTTATCTTTTATTCATTCGATTCAAAATTTATCTTTTTTCTTTGCTAATATAGTATAATAATACATATTGATTTTTCATCATTTACTATCAAAAAATCACTTTAGTCAAATATAATACTTTCATGATTCTATGTTTTTCTTTTCCTCTTCAGAAAATGTAACTCAAGAGGTGTTGTTATATTTAATACCTTTTACTTCATATCATCTTTTGCTTAAAAACTCATCTATACCATGAATACTATCTCAGTTATAATCTTCAAGCATTCTAATAAAAGCTCAATTTTTTTCTAGTGTAGCCTGGCTCATATTTGGAAATTCTGTTCTTAACTCTGACATAAGTATTAATATACTTTCATCTAAATCAGGAGGAGTTAAGATATCATTATCGCTTCATTTTAATCAATTCATATAATCTTTACTATAAAATTAATATTAATTAATTTGTATTTTGTGAAAAATAAAAGTTTTGTCAAGTTATTTCAGAATCTCTTTCAATTTACCTAACAGTAAATAAGTTTTAACTTTTCTTCAACCCCACCCTAAAGGGATGGGGCTTTTTGTTTTTACTGGAATTTAAAGTTCTATTTCTTCGGTATAGTGTTCCTCTTGTCATTGTTGTTCAACATAGTTTT